>NZ_JBFUHJ010000110.1:0-14697 GCF_056402455.1 Paenibacillus sp. P4_A7
GTAAGTAAATAAGGAGGTAAGTTTAAAATGATTTCATTAAAAGAACTTTTAAAATCAACACCCATTCTAGACGCTATCCAACAAAGAGAAATGCTGGTTTCGGGAATTAGCTATCATTCTCAGAAGTGCTCAGAAGGGCATCTATTCGTATGCGTAAATGGCTACAAAACGAATGGTCATAAATATTTGGCTAATGCTATTCAGAATGGAGCCGTAGCGGCCATTGTCGAAGAGTTTCAGGATGGAATCGACATCCCTCAATTCCGTGTTGCAAACAGCAGAATTGCACTTGCACAGTTAGGTGCCGCATTCTACGGTTTCCCAGCTAACAGCATGAAGATGATTGGGATTACAGCTACTAACGGTAAAACAACAACTTCCTATATAACCAATGCGATTTTAGAAAGACACGGCCTCAAAACCGGATTAATCGGTACGGTTGTGATCAAAATAGATGATTACTCGATCCCTTCTGAGCTCACCACGCCAGAATCGTTAGATTTACAATATTATTTGAAACAAATGGCCGACAAAAACGTCTCCCATGTTACTATGGAGGTGTCTTCTGCAGCACTGGAGACACACCGCGTAGAAACGGTTGATTACGATATCGTCGCGCTTAATAACCTGAGTCGTGAGCATATTGATTCACATGGATCGTTCGAGAAATATTGGGAGGCTAAGTCAAGCCTGATACGCAATGCAAGTGCAAATAGCTTTGCCGTACTCAACTTGGACTCTGATTATTCTGCTTCACTTATAGACCAAACTAAAGCAACGGTCCTCACCTATAGCCTTAAAAGCCGTGAGGCAACCGTTTATTGCAAAGACTTAGATCTCTCAACCGGAAGAGCAAAATTTAAGTTTGAGATTCTAAAAGCTTTTCAGGTTAACAACGTCACGTTTGCACCCGGTGAATTTGATGTGGAGCTGTCCATACCTGGACTACACTCCGTTTATAACTCTATGGTGGCGATTATTATATCCTTGCTGTGCGGCGTACCCGTTTCAACCATACAGGAAACACTACAATCCTTTTCCGGTGTTGAAAGACGGTTTGAAATCATTCATGAAGACAAGTTCATGATTATTGATGACCATTTTGCCAATCCCGGTAATATTGATGTTACACTGGAAACCGTTAAATATATGGATTATGAGCGCCTTCGTCTCGTTTATGCGATAAGAGGAAGCCGCGGTCCTATTGTTAATAGAGAAAATGCAGAAGCGATGGTCAGCTGGATGAGAAAGCTGGAGTTAAATGAGGTCATTGCTACGCGAAGCATCTCTCATGTTACCGAGAAGGATTTCGTAACGGATGAAGAGGTACAAGCCTTTATGGACATTATGAACAAAGCTAATATTCAGGTTGAATTGTACGATGAATTGCCTGATGCTATCAACGACGCTCTCTCACATGCTGAACCTGGCGACTTGGTTATGTTGGCTGGCTGCCAAGGTATGGACAATGGAGCTCAAATTGCATTACAAACACTACAATCAAAGTAGGTAATACGATGAAACATAAAAGTTTAGGCGTGATCGGCGGGATGGGTCCTAAGGCAACCTCGTTATTTTTTGAACAAATTATCGAATTAACAGATGCGGATCGCGATCAAGAGCATATCGATATGTTCATCCTTAACCATGCGACTTTACCAGACAGAACGTCTGTTATATTGGCTAATGAGGGCGAGGTTTTCCTTGAAGCGGTTGCTAAGGACCTGAAGCTGCTTGAAGCAGCTGGTGTTTCAAATATAGCTATACCGTGCAATACCTCTCACTATTTCTATAACGACATGCAGCAAATGACCGAGATAAACATCATCAACATGGTGGATGAGACGCTTAAAGTCATCTACAACAAGTACGGAGAACATTGTAAAATCGGTATTTTAGCTACAAACGGTACCGTAAGCAGCGGTGTATATCTTACAGGCTGCAATAAATATAACATGCAGCTGCATATGCCTAACGAGGCTATTCAAGAGCATGTAATGGACATCATATATAACAAGGTTAAACGCAACCTACCTGTAGAACCTTCTGAATTTGAAGGAATAATAAACTCGCTGCTCGTTAACGATAATTGCAATTGCGTCATTATCGCCTGCACAGAGCTATCTTGTATTGAAATCAGTAAAGAGTTTGCTGCCTATTGTGTGGATGCGATGTCTGTGCTGGTTCAGAAATCGATTGAGCTTTCCGGTAAAAAATCAATTCTTCGATAATTGGCTAGAAGGAGAGGAGGATAACCTATGTCATCTCATGCGATGGAAACCTTTGAGCGTTTTTTTGCGGAATCTTTCGCTGACGGTGTAAAGTCCAGAGAGCTGTGGTTATCTGAGGCTCAACTAGTCTATGTACAAACCAAATATCCAAAAGCTCAATGCAAACCATTTGTATCCAGGAAATATTCGGATGATAAGACTTGGTTTGAGATATCTTTATAAAAAAGAATACGGCTAGCTAGAGAGAATCATTGCGAATTCTCTCTTTTTTATTAGATAGGCTGTCTCATTTATTTAACGTTCCATTCCACTTCTTGATCCCTTACCTGAAGAATAGCTGGAAGCTGCTCAACAAACGCATCTACCACCTTAGGATCAAATTGTCGGCCCTTTTCTTCCTGAAATAAAGCCAGTATACGCTCTAGCGACCACGCTGCCTTGTACACTCTTTCACTGCCATCCCACTTTTCATAATGATGCAAAGCCACAATTGCGGCAGCCTGCATAAGCTGTCTTTTCGAATTACGCAGCAGTTGATACCCAATTTCGGAATGTGTTTGCATGACCGCATACTCTTCATCCGTTAGCTTGCCTGACTTCTGCAAAATCGCATCCGGAATGGCTACCTTGCCAATATCATGCATGGGTGATGCAATCCTCAACATTTCAGCTTCCATCGTACTCATGCCTAGTCCTAAAGCAATATGGTAAGAATACTGAGCGACCCGCTTCACATGGTTCCCAGTTTCCTTTGATCTACGCTCGCCAATCTCCCCCATAGCAATAATAACTTCCTTCTGTGTCTCCAATATTTCCTCATGCAGCATAATGGATTCCAGAGATTTGCCCGAATAGGATGCAGCTAATGATAAATATTCCATATCCTGTGTAGAGAACGTCTGCACTTCGGTCATTTTGTTAATCGCCTGATACGCTCCGATAACCTCCCCTTGATTATTGCGAAAAGGAATCGTCATAATCGCTTTCGTTCGGTAGCCTGTTTTTTTATCACTTTCCGAATTATGTCTTGGGTCCTTATAGGCACCGTCAATAAAAATAGGCAATCCACAGCTAATCGCGCTGCCAACTAAGCCACTGCCATATGGAATTCTAATCTCTCCTACGCCGTGGGCTACGGCTGTAAATAGCTCGTTGTTAGCATGATCAATTAGCCAAACGGCACATCGGTCAGCAACGATCATCTCTCTTCCCATGTTTGCCATTAGAATAAGCACAGATTCTAATTTTTTTTCGTTGGCTATTTTAGCTGTATATTCAAATATGATTCTCAGTAATTAATCCGAGGACAAACTCGGTTTTATAGTGAGTGTCTCGTCGATGACTTCTACTTCTTCCATGCAGGATCACTCCTTCAAACTATGAAACACCTTTTTCTCTCCCTAGTATATTACAAAATTCATAGAAGCGATGTGGGATATTGTATCTGATCCATCTTCCTCCACAATTAGTTGCGTTTAACAAGCCTGCCATGCTAAAATAACAAGTGCTACGCGTCCGTAGCTCATCCGGATAGAGCGATGGTTTCCTAAACCGTAGGTAGGAGGTTCGAGACCTCTCGGGCGCGCCACTATAACGAAATGACCAAGGGGCTGCACCACAAGTAGAWATWTCTACTTGTGGTGCAGCCCCTTTTTTATTTTCCTTCGGGTTCAGATGATTTCAATTCATTCAATTCAGTTTTCAGGCTATACTAGCCAAAAGCGGGCAGCATCCTTGGCATTATTACATCCGTCATAGCGTGGATTCCAATCCTCGGAATGATACTTCATATCGCAACTGCAGTGGTCTTACTGATTGCCGCTTACAAAAAAGACGTACGCACCGGTCCGTCAACACCGCCTGCCCCAGGCAGTTTTTGATCATTCCTTTATTGCACACTAAAAAAGCTGTCTCAAGGTAAAAAACCTTGAAACAGCTTTCTGTTTTAATTGTGTCTAAACCAGCCTCGTCCGAGCTTACAGTCCAACCGGCGTTTTAAACAACTGCATAACTTGTTCCAGTGTAATCGCATCGGTAGGAATTTCACTTTCAAAATTCGCAGCTTTATTAATATCGGAATAACTAACGTTATAATGGAAGCCAACCTTCATATTTTGTCCGCTTTCCTTTTCTGTCGCATGCACGTTCACTTGAGCCGCTTGATAAACAAGGTAGCCATCTTTAATGGCACCTGTAGCTTTAAGCTTATTTACCTTCACATCGTTCTTCATCATATCAAGCATCTTAGCTTTATTGCTCTCCAAATCTGCCTTTGCCTTCTCAATATTGGCCTTCTCCAGATTCAGCGACTTCAATGCATCTGCATTTGCAAGCAATATGTCGAGCACTTCCGGAACTACTTGATTAATGACGGTTTCTACTGTTTTACCGTAATTGCCTTCATTAATTTCAAAGTTAATAATTTGATCCGTCTTCAAATCTGCAGGTAAGCCTGCTTCCTCAGCCTTTGGCTCACTGAAATATGTTTTTTCGTCAAAATGCTTCAACAATACGGATCCGATCTCATTGCTAAGCTTTTTTTGAGCAGCAATGTCTATCTGAGCACCGCCTTGCTGGGCCGCAAGCTCCTTCAGATCAATCTTGATAAACTTACCTGTAATGGTACTAGGCAGTCCCAACATTGGAATTTCTGGAATCTTCACATATAAAATTTCTTTAGTCATAATCATAGGTACCTTTAGCTTCATTTCCATATCACCTGGCAGTACAATTTCCAGGTTCATATCAGTACGCATCGGGTCCTTCTTATAAACAGCGTCAACTTTAATCGTTGCGTCTTTTATCATACCAATAATAGCAGCCGTAGCTATATCCGTTTGCAGAGCAGCAGCAGGAGCAAGCTCCAATTCATCTACTCCTAGGGACATAGTCATCGCATAGGAATCCGCCTCTGCTATCTTCGTCATTGCTACTTGTAAAGCTTCCTTTGGCGGTTTAGCCGAACTGCATCCCGTTATAATGATCATTAATGCGGCAACTAAAATAACCGTCCATTTTTGAATCTTTTTCATGTAACTTGATCCTCCCTTATCTTCTTATAAGCACCTCCATTTTATACTATCACAGCATCTATTAGAAGCAACATACAAAAAAATCCCGTTTCAGCGTACTGAAACGGGACATAAGAACTACAAATATATAAAATTTTCCTCTAGCTTTCCACTAACCCTGAGGATTGTTATGACTTACATGATTATGCTGCTTCGTCTTCTTCGATCCGGATAATGGCTCCTGCTGCCCCTCGTCATTATCTCGCCGCTGCTTGTTCTGCGAATTACGATCTGGTACTGGTATGCTCTTCGGTTTACCCATTAAGAAGTCCTCCTATAAAATCATTGTGCAGAGCTTCTAAAAAAACATTTAACTCTTTTGATTCTTTAAGTCGGTAGGCTGGTCAAAATTCAATGAATCTTGGTGCCTACGATCATTTTTGTCCTGCTGTAATTGCTGCGCATGATGGCTGTTAACTGGCTCTACATCTAAAGCATCTACAACATTGGATAAATTTTTATCGACTGTACCTTTTGCTTTGGTCATAAGTCAACGTCTCCTCTACGCATGCGTCAATTGTTGAAGCGCTTGTGCGCATTCATGCAAATGCCTCGTATAATCCTGAATAAGCTTTTGAATAATGTCTCCACGTTCATCAACAGAGGTATTATCTTTCTCTACATCAACTAGCTCAACCTTTACTTCACGGCTATCGACATAAGTCACCTTAAAATCAAACGAAAACATTTGGTGGCCAGCCGCATCAATCGTCACACGAATTGATTTCGCATCCGACTCATCTGGGAGTACCTTGCAGCGGTCACCGTGTTTAATGATCTCTGGTAGCGTCTGCCGCCATGCGTCAGCCAAATTATCTTGATTCATTTGAAGCTCATCTGATTTACCCATATATGAAGCACCTCCACATCGCTTAACATGCGGCAGTTTGCTGCTTTTTATACGACCATGCCAAAAACAAAAAACGCCCAAACGCTGAGCGTTTGGACGTATATGTATGTAGTTAGTTAGAATGGCGGAGAGGGTGGGATTCGAACCCACGTGAGCTTGCGCTCTAACGGTTTTCAAGACCGCCCCGTTATGACCACTTCGGTACCTCTCCAAGCAATTGTTCGTAACAAAAAATAGTATACCACAGGACAGAATATAAAAGCAACCTATATTTTGTCCTGTGGTAAAAAAAAATTATTAACGTACTTGGATTGAACTAATACCGCCCATGTATGGACGTAACACTTCAGGTATCGTCACTGATCCATCCGCTTGCTGATAATTCTCAATAATCGCTGCAAACGTACGCCCTACAGCAAGACCAGAACCATTAAGCGTGTGTACGAACTCTGGTTTACTCTTCGTGTCTCTTCTGAACCTTATTGCTGCGCGGCGCGCCTGGAAATCCTCTACGTTCGAGCAAGATGAGATTTCCCGGTATGTAGCGGCACTGGGCAGCCACACTTCAAGGTCATACGTCTTTGCTGCAGTGAAGCCCATATCCCCTGTGCAAAGCGCCAGAACACGATATGGAAGACCTAGCAGCTGCAGAACCTTCTCCGCATTCGCTGTCATTTTCTCCAGCTCTTCATAGGAGTCCTCAGGCTTCGTCAGCTTAATCAGCTCAACCTTGTTGAATTGATGCTGACGAATTAATCCGCGAGTATCACGGCCAGCTGAGCCGGCCTCAGAGCGGAAGCATGAGCTATAGGCCACAAAATACTTCGGCAGCTCATCTGCATGCAATATTTCGTCGCGATGAAGATTCGTAACAGGAACCTCTGCAGTAGGAATAAGATAATATTCCGATTCTGAGATTTTGAACAAATCCTCTTCGAACTTAGGGAGCTGTCCTGTCCCATATAAGCTGTCACGATTTACAATGTATGGCGGCAGCACTTCCTCGTAGCCGTGCTGGTCGCTATGTAAATCCATCATAAAGTTAATAAGCGCTCGCTCAAGACGTGCACCCATACCTTTGTAGAACGTAAAGCGCGACCCAGTAACTTTCGCAGCGCGTTCAAAATCCAAAATGCCGAGCGCTTGTGCAATTTCCCAGTGAGCCTTCGGTTCAAAATCAAAAGTCGGCAGCTCGCCGTTTACGCGCAGCTCAACATTATCTTCCTCCGATTTACCGATCGGTACCGTTTCACTAGGTATGTTTGGGATTGCCAATGATAACTCATCAACAAGTACCTCTAGCTCACGAATTTCATCGTCAAGCTCTTTAATTCGATCGCCTACTTCTCTCATTTCGATAATGAGAGCATCAGCATCTCCGCCGGATTTTTTGAGTTTTGCAACCTCTTGCGACACTAGATTACGGCGGTTTTTCAATTGTTCCGTTTCTTGAATCAAGTCACGTCGCTTCGTATCCAGCACCGGAAAACCTGCAATAAGATCAAGTGATGCACCGCGATTTAGAAGCGCCTGCTCAACCTTCTCAAATTCGTTTCTTAACAATTTAACATCCAACATAATGGATCAACCCCTCTCCAAAAGGAGTAATATAGGTAACCTTATTGACCTATTTCTACTACGCTTTGCTGGCAGCTGCTTCTTTAACCATGTCCACAAAATAAGCATGCAGACTAAAATCATCAGTCAGCTCCGGATGATAGGATACCGCAAGCAAGTTGCCCTGCCTAGCTGTTACGATCTCATCCTTGTAGGTGGATAATACTTCTACATTCTCGCCCACCTTCTTGATCAGGGGCGCCCGTATAAATACGGCACGTACAGGCTCGTCAATACCCTTTACCTGTAAATCGGTCTCAAAGCTTTCCTGTTGTCGTCCAAATGCATTACGTGCAACAGTCATATCCATAAGCCGTAGATGCGCATCCTCTTGTCCTTCGATCTTATCCGCAAGCACGATTAGACCTGCACAAGTGCCGAAAAGTGGTTTACCCTGCGAAGAGAAATCCGCAATGGCTTCCATAAAACCGTATTTACGCATAAGCTTTCCGATCGTTGTACTTTCTCCACCGGGAATAACAAGCCCCTGCAGTTCATCAAGCTGCTCGATTCGTTTAACGGCGACCGCCTCTGCGCCCGCCGCCTCTAAGCTTCGTATATGCTCTGCTACTGCGCCTTGAAGCGCAAGTACGCCAATCCTCATCGCTCGACTCGCCTTCCTTTACAATCGGAGCAAGGGCTCTACAAGTCCTCTAACAGCTCCAGTATAATTCTGATGCTCGTGTAAATGACTAACGCTGCCCTATAGGACAGCGCCGCCTATACCTATATCTCCAGTTTAGATGCCGCGGTCTTGCATACGTTGCGAAGCATCAAGCTTGGAAATTTCAATACCCTTCATCGGAGCACCCAAGTTTTTGGATACTTCAGCAATTAGCTTGTAATCGTTATAATGAGTGGTTGCTTCAACAATAGCACGAGCGAATTTCTCAGGGTTGTCTGATTTGAAAATACCAGAGCCAACGAATACGCCGTCTGCACCTAGATGCATCATTAGTGCAGCATCCGATGGGGTTGCAACACCGCCTGCAGCGAAGTTAACAACCGGAAGCTTGCCTGACTCATGTACATCAAGCAATAGATCATAAGCCACGCCTAAAATTTTTGCTTCATGATAAAGCTCGTCCTTCGACAAACCTTGAATTTTACGAATTTGACCGTTAATTAGACGAAGGTGGCGTACAGCTTCAACGATATTTCCTGTACCTGGTTCACCTTTCGTACGAAGCATTGCCGCACCTTCTTGGATACGACGCAAAGCTTCACCAAGATCTTTAGCTCCGCATACGAATGGAATTGTAAACTCATGCTTGCTAATGTGGAACACTTCATCAGCTGGCGTAAGTACTTCACTCTCATCAATATAGTCAACGCCCATTGATTCTAAAACTTTAGCCTCGATATAGTGACCGATACGAGCTTTCGCCATAACCGGTATCGAAACAACCTTCATAACCTGCTCAACAATCGTCGGGTCAGCCATACGAGCTACTCCGCCTGCTGCACGAATATCAGAAGGAACACGCTCAAGTGCCATTACTGCCGTAGCACCTGCTGCTTCTGCTACCTTTGCTTGCTCGGCGTTCATAACGTCCATAATGACGCCGCCTTTTTGCATTTCTGCCATGCCGCGTTTAACGCGTGATGTACCTGTTTCCATGCTTCAAATCCTCCTATTTTCATCCATTAAAATTTATAATATCGTAGTTGTTCTAACCATTGATTTTACAGGAAGCCAGTTTAATCGACAACCCTTGTTTTGCTTTATTCCCCTGTTTTCAAGTCGGATTAAAACAAATTGACAATTCCGCTGAATAGATTGCTAAAAAATCCACCAATCGAGCGGAACAATAAGCGGAACCAGCTTGCTTTTTCAGCTTCCTCAGTCGTAATTAGGTTTACCGTATGCTCTAATGTTTTTTTCGTATCAGCATCCGTATACTGATACGTTACAGTACCTACAGCTGTACCAACCGGAATCGGTGCCACAAGCTCGGCTTCTGTTTTGATCTTGCTAGATGTTAGCTCAATCTTTGGCTCAACGCCCTTTTTCACCATGAATGTTATGTCTCTGTCCGTAACGACTGGAATACTCTTTTTCTTACCCTTCTTAATCTTAACCGTTTCAAACTTTTCTACCACGGTTTTTGGAGCAAGAACCGTTTTTTTCTCAAATGTGCCGAAACCATAATTGTATAGCTTAGCTGTTTCATTAAAACGAGCTGACTTTGTTGCGGTATCCATTACAACGCTGATAAAACGTTGTTCACCACGCTTAACAGTTCCTGTGAAGTTGTAGCCGGCAGCCCCAATAAATCCCGTTTTCATACCGTCAACGCCCTCATAAGCCAAATGCTTCAAACCGGATTGGTTTGTATTAGTACCTAGCATCCAGTTAATGTTAACGATAGCTTTATCATCACGTTCCCGAAATTTGTATTCCTGAAGCTTCGAGTATTCTAGAAACTCCGGATGCTCTTTCAAAATAATTTGTGCAAGCTTTGCCATATCTGATGCCGATATAACTGTATCATCTGCAAGACCAGTCGCCGATGTGAAGATAGCTGTTTTCAAACCAAGCTTTTCACTTGTCTCATTCATTTTTTCGACAAAGCCTTGCTCACTTCCTGATATTTCTGAAGCAAGTGCAATCGTTGCATCATTAGCTGAGCCTACCGCCATTGCTTTATATAATTCTAAAACGGTATGTTTATCACCTTGTGCCAAAAATACGGATGAACCATCAGCAGGTGTAGATGCTGCTTCCGCATTAGTAGTAACTACAGTATCCCACGATAGACGCTTATTAGACACTTCTTCCAGAACGATATATTCAGTCATTAGTTTCGTCATACTTGCCGCAGGCAGCGGTTCATTCGAGTTCACATCATATAATACTTGTCCGGAATCCGCATCAATTAAAATAGCTGCCTTCACCTGTAATCCTAATGAGTTCTCTGTACTTGGTCTGTTATTATACCCCTGTGCCTGTACTGTCGTTGAACCTAGTGACAACACTATCAAACAAGCTGCCATACTTGCAGCGATGGCCGTCTTTAGTCGAGCCGGTCTAACCATTTCCTTCAACGTCGTCTCCCCTTTTCCCACTTGGTTTGTCGATGTTAATTGTAACATATCAAACCGTAACAATTAAACCTCTTTGAACAGCTGTTAAAATGAAGATTCTTTCACAAGTGCAAACAGCTGTCGCCGTCGTTTGCTGCGCATTTATGTTTCATAGAAATATTTAAGTGTTTTTATAGTAAAGGTATGTCCAAAGCGGATTGTACTCAACCATCCCTATATTTGATGATAGGAAGTCTACATGAATTACTTATATTACTTAGACATCTGGCTGGCTGGAGGTAATGTTGAATTAAGCTCACATTGTGAAACTAATGATTGGTATTGGGGACTTAGAAACGAGTTAGTATCACATTATGAATCTATCTCAACAGAAAAAGGCGCTGATCTAGCTAACCGAGCAATTAGGTTCACTTCCTGAAACTAAATGATGACTGATCCTCTTGCACGCTCAATTAATTGCAAAAACTGAAACTAAGTAGGCAAAGTAAAAAAACAGAGACAAGCAACGATGTCGCTTATCTCTGTGTCATTAATATGAGGTTAGCTTTATTCTACTTCTATAAGGAGTAGTTAGGAGCTTCCTTTGTTATTTGCACGTCATGCGGATGACTCTCACGAAGACCAGAACCAGTGATACGTACAAATTGTGTATCATTCTTCAGTTCATCAAGAGATGCAGTTCCACAGTAACCCATACCGGAGCGTAGTCCGCCTAGCAGCTGGTGAACAGTATCAGCTAGTGGTCCTTTGTAAGGTACGCGTCCTTCAATACCTTCTGGAACAAGCTTGTTCTCGTTTTCTTGGAAGTAGCGGTCTTTACTGCCTTCCTTCATCGCGCCGAGTGATCCCATACCGCGATATACTTTAAAGCTTCGTCCTTGGAAGATTTCAGTCTCTCCAGGGCTTTCTGCTGTTCCAGCAAACAAGCTTCCGATCATAATTGCACTTGCTCCTGAAGCAATTGCTTTCGTAATGTCGCCAGAATACTTAATACCGCCATCCGCAATAACCGGAATGTTGTATTCACGAGCAACCGATGCGCAATCATATATTGCCGTAATTTGCGGTACACCAATACCTGCAATAACACGAGTCGTACAAATCGAACCAGGTCCAATACCGACTTTGACAACGGATGCCCCTGCTTCAATTAAGTCACGAGTAGCATCGCCGGTTGCAACGTTACCTGCAATAATGGTTAGATCCGGATAAGCAGCACGCAGCTTACGTACCGTATTCAAAATATTAATATGATGTCCGTGTGCTGAGTCAACAACAAGAACGTCGATGCCTGATTGAACGAGTGCTTCTGTTCTTTCCATTGTATCCTTAGAAATACCAACCGCAGCTCCGCAAAGTAAACGTCCGTGTGTATCCTTCGCCGCATTAGGGAATTGAATTGCTTTTTCAATATCTTTAATAGTAATAAGACCTTTAAGTGTGTTCGACTCATCAATAAGAGGAAGTTTCTCAATTTTGTGTTTCTGCAACAGTCCTTCAGCTTCCTGAAGAGTTGTTCCAACTGGCGCAGTAACCAAATTTTCACGAGTCATTACATCATTAATCTTGATGGAGTAATCATGAACAAAACGTAAATCGCGGTTTGTCAAAATACCGACCAATTTTTTATCTTGGTCAACGATAGGAACGCCTGAAATACGGTATTTGCCCATCAATTCCTCAGCATCGTATACATGGTGATCTGGAGTTAGTGAAAACGGATTTGTAATTACACCGCTCTCCGAACGTTTCACACGATCTACTTCCTCCGCTTGCTGTGCAATTGACATGTTCTTATGAACAATCCCAATACCGCCCTCACGCGCGATTGCAATTGCCAAAGCCGCTTCTGTAACGGTGTCCATACCTGCGCTAATGAGCGGAATATTTAGCTTAATGCTCTCGCTTAATCTGATGGAAATATCAACTTCTCTTGGTAGCACTTCTGATTTGCGCGGAATAAGCAGGACGTCGTCAAACGTTAGCCCTTCTTTGGCGAATTTTGTTTCCCACACGAGTATGTTCCTCCCTTATTTTCGATACCTCTCACGTATATTATTGCAATATTATCAGAGGGGGTAGGGGCTGTCAAGACAGGCCATTAGCAACCACGCACCAACTATAACCCTATAAAATAAAGCTTGAATTCCGTATTTCTTTAGAAAAAGTCAGGTAAATACGTTGTTCGTTCGGGAATACGCACATGTAAGCGTTTAATAACCTCTTCGTCACCTTGAATCTGTGCTAAACGTGCTAATTCTAATGGTCGAATGTATCCGAACAATAGTGAGGTTAACACACCTATATTTACTTTTATAGCGAAATCATTATTTTTAATTTCATCTAATCTCTTCAAAATAGCATTTCCAGAAGGCTCAATTTCGATACTATAAGAACCATTATTCCAAGGCGCATGCTCATCTACGATCTGAATAGGTATCTGATCAGCTACTTCATCTGGACTGAACATGTATTGACCAATAAATGCCTCAGCATCTACAATACGTGCCATGAAATACGAAAATGTCTCTTGTTTAATTCTAGGATCTGGCAAGGTATATGCTAACTTATCGTTTGAAGGAACCGTTATTGTCATCTCTTTAAACATAGAATCATGCTGTGAAATAAATGACCAAATTGCCGACCTTGCTCCCTCATTTAAATAAACAAGCTCATGCACACTCATATGCATGTTTTTAATCTCATATATAATGTAACCTTGTGCTTCGCCGTTCTGATCATAATAGATCGCTGATTGACCAGGCTTACGCTTGCTTATGCGATAACTCCACCATAGCTCTGTTCGTGCTAATGTACCATTAAACTTGATGGCATACTTCTCATATATCGTTTCTAATAAGCTGTAATCCTTAGCTTTGCATCTTTCTATCCGACCGTCAAACGCTTTACGTACAGGTAACTGTTCCGTTTTAATGGTATAGACCTTATTCTCTGTATATGTTTCCCAACCATATTTTCTATAAAAACCAAAAGAAAATGGATGCAGAAATGAAACTGTCTGCCCCTTTTCCTTCATCTCTTTCAGCGCATGAACAAGCAGCTTAGCTACAAGCCCTTGTCTTCTATACTCTGGCCATGTGGCCACAGCTGATATTCCGCCCATTGCAAACCGTTTGCCACCAATAAAAGTATCCAAACCTAGTACAGTCATTTGTGCAGCAAACTGGTTTTCAACATATGCAGCGTATCTATCTGCTGGCTCTGTTTCAAATTGCAACTTAATCTCTTCAATTTCTTCGTCTGTTTTTTGCATTTGAAATGCAAACTGCGTCAACATCATACTTTCAGAAAAATGTGATTGATTCATTTTCTCTATTCTCATGCTTTTATCCATTATAGTTCGCCTCCCTACGGTTTATTATTTCATAAAAAGGTCAATATAACAAAAAAACCTATCGCATACATGCGATAGGTCATTCGTGCTTGGCGACGTCCTACTCTCCCAGGACCCTGCGGTCCAAGTACCATCGGCGCTGAAGGGCTTAACGGTCGTGTTCGGTATGGGAACGCGTGGTTCCCCTTCGCCATCGCCACCAAACTAGATTATTCATTGAATAACTTCTCCAAGTTACCTTAGAAGAGCATCAACAATAAACCAACAAGGCATTGCGCCCTGAAAACTGRATACGAAAGTTRTCTTRCTGAACCTTAGCTGTTTGTTTGCCGGATGTATGGGTCCATGCAAACCTTATTTTAGGATAAGCCCTCGACCGATTAGTATTCGTCAGCTCCACGCATTGCTGCGCTTCCACCCCGAACCTATCAACCTCGTCGTCTTCAAGGGGTCTTACATACTGGGAAATCTCATCTTGAGGGGGGCTTCACGCTTAGATGCTTTCAGCGCTTATCCCGTCCGTAC
>NZ_JBFUHJ010000111.1:0-14667 GCF_056402455.1 Paenibacillus sp. P4_A7
GATTATTACAGGCTTCTCGTTAATTGGCGTATTTATTCAGAGCTTGCAATCTGCGTTTACCCGAACTGATTACCGATATGCCACAGCATTTACATTCGCTATCGCAGTATCCAATGTCTCCTTTCTTGGCATTTCAGCTCCAGTATGGTGCTTAGTTGTAGGAGTTATTACGGCGAAATTGATGGGTGAAGGCAAAAAAGTAGAGACCGTTTAGAGATAATAGGCTGTTCCTTTAATTTCCTTCATGTATAATGACGTTAGCGTAGATTCGTATAACTTGAGAAAGTACGGTGACGGGAATCATTATGGGGAATAAAGCATTGCAAGACAAACGTATTGTAATCGGTGGATCACAGAAAACGAATGAAATGAGTTTGATTATTGAGAAGCAGGGCGGTACGCCGATTATTCGTTCTCTTCAAGGGCTAACTATAATAGAAGATGCTTCTGTAGCTGTTTCTTTGCAGCAGCTAGCTAAAGAAGGTACGGACTGGATTATTTTAACGACTGGAATTGGAGCAGATAGCCTGCTTAAAGCAGCTGAACGTCTGGGGATTCATACAGAAGTGCTGGCTGCATTTACACAAGCAAAAATTGCAACAAGAGGTTATAAAACGTCGGCCTTTCTTAAGAGAACGGGGCTTAGTGCGGTTGTGAGCGATGACGACGGTACGGTACAAAGCCTTATGGAAAACCTCAAGGACAGCAACTTTGAAGGACAGCGTGTATTTGTTCAGCTTCATGGGGAACCATCCCCGGAGCTAGTCCATTTTTTGCTGGAAAAGGGCGCGTCGCATGTTGAATCGGTACTGCCTTACAGACATACACCGCCTGAAGACAGTACAATGGATATGCTTATTACGGAGCTGTCAGAAGGGTCAGTGGATGCCGTATGCTTTACGACAGGTGTACAGATACGATATTTCTTTACATATGCGGCTGCAATAGGTCATGAACAAACACTTATGACAGCTTTTCAGGGTCCAGTTCTAGCAGTAGCTGTTGGTAAAGTGACTGCTGAAGCGCTGGTAGTGCAGGGCATAGAACGAATCGTCGTACCTGAACTGGAGCGCATGGGAGCAATGATAATCGAAATTGCAAATTATTATGAGAAGTCTAGATTATAAAATGGTCTTATTAGCAGCTATCGTTCGAATGCTGTAGGCGATACAAAATTGTGCAGCGTAATAAGTCGTCATTATGAGCGTACCTGAGTAAGTTATATCGGATACAAATAGGTTCCAGGATAAAATAGAATCCGAGATTGTAAACAATACACTTCCTATTATAGCCCATTTGTGGCCCGTCATAATGGCAGACCATGTCATCAAGGAGATGACGGTTATATAGAGAACAACGGGCACGATTAAGGATTCATTGTTGTCTTTTATCAATGCTTGAACGATTTCAGAGCCCATGAATATGCCGAACAAAGCGATTGGAGCAATGGTTAGGACGCGAAGCTTCGAGAAATGCCATCTGTTTAGAAATGCGGACATATAAAATAAATGGCCGATGAGAAAAGCGGATAATCCTACAACAAACCATTGCAGCAGGCCGTCGCCTAGCATACAGAAAAATAATCCGATCAACAGCAGCCAATGATAGCGCTTTTTGGCGATAGGAAATTGCAGATAGGCAAACAGGATAATGAGCCACATCGGAATTAACTTGAATAGAATCTTGACGATATGCGGGTCGGATGGAATTACGAATATGTAGAGCAAACTCATTATTAAAATGAGTGCTGGTAGCCAGAACTTCTTCATTACATTTACTCCTCGCGTTGAATGATGTTATTTCAGGAACATCTTTATCTTTTTTAGACCATTTTTAATATGTGGATAGCGAAAAGGAATATCAAATAAGGTAGTTTGCTTCAGCACGCTTTTACGGTGTGAGAAAAGCTTGAAGCTGCTTTGACCGTGATAATTGCCAATTCCGCTGCTGCCAACTCCTCCAAAGGGTAAGTAGGGGGAGGTAAAGTGATAGACTGTATCATTTACACAGCCCCCACCAAAAGAAGCATTAGTGAGCACTTGCTGCTGTATATCTTTACTTTCAGAGAAGATATACAGGGCAAGCGGCTTTGGACGGCTATTGATTTCTTCAATAGCCTTTTCAATATCACTATATTCAAGTACAGGCAATATTGGGCCGAATATTTCATCCTGCATAATCGCACTCTCGGGTGTGACATCCGTTATAACAGTTGGCTCAATGATCAATCTGTCGCGATTGCTCTTCCCGCCTAAGACAACTTTCCCATCATGAAGCAAGGCTTGCAGTCGGTTAAAATGCTTGTCACTCACGATTCGTGTATAAGACTCGTTTTCTAGTGGTTTGGCACCATATAATTGTGCGGCAGCACTCTCTAATTCGGCGAGAAACGCTGCTTTAATGGAATGATGAACGTAGATATAATCGGGCGCTACACAGGTCTGCCCTGCGTTCATAAACTTACCCCAAGCAATTCGCCTCGCAGCCAGCTTCAAGTGGGCATCCTTGTGAACGATACAAGGGCTTTTGCCGCCTAATTCTAATGTTACAGGTATTAGCTGTTTGGCTGCAGCCTCCATTATTACTTTTCCTACAGGAATTCCACCTGTGAAAAAAATATAATCAACCTTCTCATTGAGCAATGCTTGGCTTGTTTCTACGCCCCCCTGCACGACAGCTATATATTCTTCTGGATAGGTTTCCTTAATTATATGCGCTAAGACCTCGGAGGTCCGTGGGGTTAACTCAGAGGGCTTTACGATGGCACAGTTTCCCGCCGCAATAGCACCAATAAGTGGCGCGATAGCTAACTGAAAAGGGAAATTCCATGGAGCTATGATAAGCGCAATTCCGTAGGGCTCATAATAGATGGTGCCTTTTGATCCGATGTGAGTGATCGGCGTTTTTACCTTGTTTGGACGAGCCCAAGAACGCAGATGCTTTAAGGCGAAGCGAATTTCCTTCAGTACAATTCCTATTTCAGTCGAATAAGCCTCAAACTCGGATTTGTTCAAATCGAGCTTTAAAGCTTGAATAATTTCTTTTTCATATTTCCTGATTGCTTCACCTAATTTACTCAATGCTTCTGTCCTGTAAGGGAGTGGCTTCGTTTCGTGTTTGTTAAAGAAGGCTCTCTGCTTACTGATTAGTGGTGAGTAATTTTCCATTCTGCCACCCCTTTAATGGTTATTCTGTTTGCTATATAACCGTATATTCGACTGGCAAACGCCTTATTCCTGCTGTTTAGAGAAGGTTAAACATGATGTGATGATATCATTCCAAAATAAGTAGGTTTCCTTAAAAAGGGTAAAAGCCAGCGCGGTCTACTAGGAATAGTAACCACTCTGGCTTTTAATTTTTTTGATAAGTTTACGGCACTTCCAATTTACACCTTAAATTCACACCTTAAATTCAATACAGCACCTTCATTTTTGAAGTGTAAATTCTAATACATTCTGCTCATCCAATGATAGGACGTCTGGAAAATGGATACGATCATCCTGTATGTGGAATTTCACAGGACGTTCTTCAACATGAACGGCTGTGATTTGGGATAGCCATGTGCTCGGAAGCTGGAATACAGATAAGTTTAGCGTCCCTTTTAAAACCTGTAGCTGTATGTGCTCTGCTTGGACGTTAAACAATCCCCATCCACTATCAAGGGACCAGAATGAACGGAATGTACCATTCTGTGTCAAAATAGGCTGAAAACCGATTAAGCCTTCTACCGCATTATATGTGAATCCGCTGTACGCTTGCAGCAAGGAATAACTCGCCATAGACCTTGCATAGTTGCTTCCGCATTCCATTTCGTTCCATGGATTTCTTTTCTCACCATCGTATCGTTCGCGGATTGCCGTTACAATCGAAAGTCCCTCGTCGATTAGCCCTTCTTGAATCATATGTGATGCGGCTTGGTATTCGAAGCCTGTCATTGTTTCCGATGCATATGTTAGCGGAACGGCTGGCTTTGTACTTCCTTCAGGCCAAGTACATATAACGATGCCAGCTTCATCATTGAGTGAGTACAACCGCCAAGTGTTAGCTTCATTCCTCATAGATGGTTTGAAATTATGATTGTAGAGCGATTTTAGAGCTTTGCGCACCTGCTGTTTATCGAATATTTGGCCGAGACCAMATAGATTAGCATGCCACTGTGCAATGACCTGATCAATGACACAGCCATCGGCAACCTGATATTTGATTTCCTGCACTTCTTCGTTCCAGTAGGACAGAATAGCATCGTCTTCAGAGGAGTTGTATGGCTCTAGTATTTTCCGATCCTGCAAGTCAATCTTTTGCATATAATATTCGCCGTTAAACAGGTTGTCATCTGTCCATTGACGTCCTTTTTCAAAAATTGTACGGTATTCCATTGCGACCTCAGGCTCTCCTAAATAATCAGCCATTTCCGCACCAGCTTTAAGCGCGGCTAGATAGAAACCTGTCAACCATGAATTAGGCCCATACAGTTCCATGTCCAGCGTATGGTGCTGTCTTCCGTCCAACACACCTCGCTTCTGTGGATCCCACTGATCTTTATTACTCTCGGCCCAAGCATATGCGATGGAGAGCTTAATTGCAGGCCAATTAGCTTTTAGGTTGCTCGTATCCCCGGAAATTTTCCAGTCGCGATAAGCTTTAATTACACCTCCAAACTGTCCGTCTGCGCACGCATGGAACCCATCGGCTGCACGGCCTACAGGAAGCATGAGGCGGAAGGACATTCTGCCGTCTTCGTGCAGGTTGTGCTTGTAATCCAGATCACGCATACTGCGCTCCAGCTTCGGGAAAAGAAAAGGCAGGGCGTACGCATAGTTCCATACATGGGTGCAAGAGCCTTCGCAGCAGCCGATATCCGCTATAGAGCCTTCAAATCCATAGAACGAACCGTCGGTTAGTCTTAAGCTTGTTGGCGTTTTTAATACAGACAAATTGGCAGAAATAGCTTCGATTACGACAGGAGGCAGCGTTGAAGTGAATAAAGCCTCTTTAAACAAATGGGTATCCGCATAAAGTCGGTTCCAATGCTGCAGCGCATAAGCCGCACTCTGGCTAGAATCTGCAAACAGCGTTGCGTAATGATTTTTCCAAAGCGTTGTGTTGTCCTTCTCTGGATTCCAAAAGTTATAGCAATTCGGATAATTCCAGCTGATGACAAATCGGATTGTTTCCTTTTGTCCTGGCAGCAAATTAATGTGCGCTGCTAGTGATGACATATCCTTACGAGCTGGAGGTGAGCTCTCGGGGTAATGTCTATTCGTCATAGGCCCGAACGTGGTAAAGTCCCGCCAGAACATCTCCAAATTATCGCACCAGCCGCCGCGATACCAGAATTCTTGATAACTAACAGCAGCGGCATCGGTGGCAACGCTAATATCGCCAAACTGTGGATCGTCTGTGGCGAATTGGTTAGAGGATAACTTTAAAGCATGGATGCTTTGATGAGCACTGCTGCTTTCCTGCGTATACTGATGAATGACGTTCTCTGAAGGAATCGAGTTGCCGACAGATAAGCAGGCTGTATAGGTAATGGGCAGCTCGCAAGTATTCACAAACTCGATTTCGAAGAAGGCAGCTGGCAAGCTTGAATCATGATCATTTAAAGGGATAAAGGGATTAAACGCATTTAATGTAATGCTTCCAGGGAAATTATCATCGGCAAATTTCATTTCTGCTAGTGGAAACTCTCCGCTGAAGGTAGTATCTTTGAAATGCGGCATGCCAGCCATCGTGTTGCTCTCTGGACCAAAGCCATATCCACTATGCAATGGAGCATTTCGCAGAGGTTCACCCACAAAGGGGGCTTGTAAATCACCTTGGAGCACACGAGCATCCAGTACCTTGCCATCAGCCTCTGCTTTTACAGCAAAATGGCTAAAGCCGTTGAAACTTTTTTTGTTTGGTCGATTGAAGATTTCCCAATCGATTAATCGGCCATTGCCCGCTAAGCCGATAGAGCCTGATCCAATTCCGCCAAGCGGGAAAGATATTTCTTTCGTCTTTGCATTTTTATATACTTTTTTCATCGTAATGCTCCTTTTATTTCGTATTTGCAGCTTGTTACTGTAATCATACTTATAGGCTAATATGMTATAATAATAGAAGATTTCGAGGATGAAATCTTTGAAGAGATCTACTATTCTCTTTGTAAAAAACGACTGTAATTAATAGCTTCTTGCCATTCGTGGAAGGTTATTCCCATAAGGAGACTTGGTATGGAGATTCAACAATATGATATTGTTCCTTACATTCGTCAGGCCGATTATGCGATTCGTCCTCCATTTTATTTGGGAGAACGCAATTTGCTGGATTACATCCTTTTCTATGTTCAAGAAGGAGTATTTGAAATTCCGCTTAATGGAGTTGTGCATACTTTAAAAGAAGGCGACTTTTGTTTGCTTCAGCCTGGGGATATTCATATGATAAAAGGGTTAACCAATACAATAAACCCTCATATTCACCTGGATTTCTTCTATAATCCGCTTCGAGAACAGAGCTTTATCACGTTGCCAGGGCAGCTGGATATGACGAATCATATGTCGTTTATGCAACCGAGGCTGAATGATTTCACAGCGTTTGAAATCCCGCTTAAGCTCAATTGCAGCCAGCCGCAGAGAATGCGTGATCTGCTGTTCAAAGCGATTGAACTTTGGCAGCTTCAAACCTTCATTAGCCGGACGGAGGCTAACCAATTCGTTTATGAATGCGTGACGGCAATCATTAAAGATTATATGAAACCACAGCCTTCCTCTATCCAGCCCAAACCTTTTCTAAATTGGATGACCTCGTATATTTCATTTCACTTCTCCGAGCCGATCACGGTAAGTGATATGGCACAAAGAGCAGGCATTTCAACGTCGAGGTTTCAGGTTCTATTCAAGCAGGCCTTTGGGACTTCCCCCTATCGGTATTTACTAAAAGTTAGGATCGACCATGCAATGGAGCTGCTTAGGAATGATCATTCGATTCAGCTAGTTAGTGAGTATTGTGGGTTTTCAGACGTGCATCACTTCTCTAATGCTTTCAAAAAAGCAACAGGGATCACTCCCGGTAAGTATAGGGATAGGTTTATAGAATAGGTGACGGGTATAGAGTATAATGAAATGAAAAACCTTGGTCTATAAATCTAAGGTAAAGGCAGGATGAAGATGAGCAGAGTCAAAATTTTGGAGGCGGCCCTTATCGTATTTTCTGAAAAGGGGTATCATCGGGCAAGCATGGATGACATCGCTTTGGAGGCCTCTGTTGCAAAGGGAACGTTATATTATCACTTTCCGTCTAAAGCACAATTGTTTAAGGCGCTAGTTATCGAAGGGCTGGAGATGATTACTAGCAGGGTCAGTGAAGCTCTGAATGAAGATTTGTCACCTAGTGATCAGGTCTTGCTTGCGATTAAACATAATATTGGACTGTACCTGGAATATAACAGGTTGGCACATATCTTTTTCAATGAGATGTCAAACGGAATTGAGCCGGAAATTTTGAGTGAAATGAAAGAGCTTCGTGATGGATATATTGGCTTTATTGCTTCGCTACTGGAAGAGGGCTGGCGTGATGGCATGTTTAAGGAAATGAACTTTAATCTGGCTGCTGCAGGCATCTTTGGTATGCTTGATGGTCTTTGCAGCTATTATTTGAATCATAAAGACGATCTGAAACAAGAAGAGATCGAACAATTTATGTACATGTCCGTTACTTCTACACTTTTTTTGAAGCAAGAATGAAATTCAAGTAAACTTAAGTGAATAGTGTTTGTCTAAGCCTCCTTACTCTAAGGTAGGTCTTTTTTTTGCTTTAAAAAAGCAGGATGAGATTGACAGTTAAACATATATTTTGTATGATTTGTACTGACTAGTCAGTTTATCGTGATTGTGATATCAGTTCGTAAATAAAACAGGAAGTGTGGTGGATGTTATGGATTGGTTAAAAACGGATAAGCTGATACCGCTATTGTGGTATAAACAGATGTGGGATCATGACCCAGTCTCTTTTAATAAAGAGTCGAATACGTGGTCTGTGTTTCGGTATGATGATGTCAAAATGATATTGTCTGATCATGAGCACTTTTCGTCTCAATTTACGGAAAAGCCGCAAAAGGAGGAGCCAATTGAAGCAAGTATTCTGCGGACAGATCCACCCAAGCAGAGGCTGCTGCGCAGGTTAGTCATGCAGGCTTTTACTCCTAAAGTAATCGAAGCGTTGGCGCCAAAAATCGAGGAAATTGCTGATGAGCTGCTGGATCGGGTGGCCTCCAATGGACGTATGGACATCGTTCATGATTATGCCAGCCCACTTCCTATCATCGTTATTGCTAAAATGCTTGGAATTCCATCTAAGGATCTTGAACGGTTTAAGGAATGGTCGGATGCACTAGTTGGAAACGACTATTCGCGTTATTTGCAATGCCAACAGGACATGAGTGAATATTTCGGTGATATCATCGAACAGCGCCGCCAACAGCCAGAAGAAGATTTGATTAGCAATCTCGTACGCGCCGAATGCGATGGTGAAAAACTGAATGAGCTGGAACTAATCGGATTTTGTATACTGCTGCTTGTAGCGGGGAATGAAACGACGACGAATCTCATTTCGTCTGCTGTTCTTTGTCTCGAAAATCAACCTTCCGTACTATCGGGAATAACGGATGATTTATCGCTGCTTCCGCAAGCAATCGAAGAAGTGCTGCGTTATTGTTCACCTGTCCAATCCATGTTCCGAAGGGTGAAAAAAGCGACTGAGCTGCACGGAAAGCAATTCGAGGTAGGGCAGGAGGTCGTCGTTTGGATTGGATCAGCCAACCACGATGAAAGGGTATTCGCACAGCCAGAGCAATTTGATATACGACGTGGACCGAATCCGCATCTTGCTTTTGGTCAAGGGATTCATTTTTGCCTGGGAGCTTCGCTTGCTCGGCTGGAGGCAAAATTTGCGCTCACAGTATTGCTGCAAAGAATCAAAGGCTTGCAGCAGGAAGCAGATTCTACATTGGAAAGACTGGATAGTTCAATCGTTTTCGGTGTGAAAAATTTAACTATATGCTGGGATACGAATCGTGAGAGCAGCCTAGTTTTATAGAATTGAGGTTCAAGGATGTGGCTGGAGAATGGAACTGGAATCACCCATTTGTTCCATTCTCCAGTTATTCAGTTTTCCATGAATGCATTCTCCATCGGGATCTTCATGTACTGTGTAGGCGTAGTTCCGAATGTTTTTTTGAAATGCCGGGTAAACGTCTGCTCACTGAAATATCCGACCCTATCTGCAATTTCTTTAATGGTCAGATGAGGGTGCTGAATCTGCTGTTTAAGAGCCGCGTTCATGCGGACATTTTTAACGTAATGTGTAATATTATAGCCGGAATTTTTTTTGAAATAGCTTGATAAATAAACGGTAGTAATGTTGAATTGATCGGCAATAATAGTAAGCGACAAGTCCCTGTTGTAGTTTTCATCAATAAAAATAACGATCTTATCGTACAGCGTCATATCTTGATTGGTTGAGTAAGAGGTAAGTGCATCATATTTATGGAGCAGCTCCATATAAATCACCTCTGGATTGCGAGCTGTGCTCAAGTCCAATTTTAGAGCTTCACCTAAATGAGTCGTTTTGATCTTTTTGCTAGAGATGATGACGTTGAACAAATCGTTTAAGTATCGATGAAGAATACGAATGTCCTGATAAGTCATTCGCTTCATCAAACTACGAACGGTGCCGGCAAAAAATTGTCTCAAGCTTTCTTGATTACCCTTTAACACATAAGCAATTAGCTCCTGCTCCTTATCGATAGAGAGGGCAATTGATGTTTCTTGGATCAAGATGTGATCGGTGAAGTTAGCGATATGATAGGCGGCTTCCCAGTTGTAGGGGGATTGCTCAATAGCTAGAGTGCTTTCCTGAATGGCTTGATGTATCGTGCTAATATCCGTCATATACCCGCTGATGCCACACATGATGAAATAACCTTCAGATACGATTGTATCGAGAATTACAGGCAGCTCTCGGCTCATATCAACAGGGTTCATATTATAGATGAGGTAGGTACCGGCATCCATTCGGTTAATTAATTTATGGACAGTAAAATACGCAAACAAATGCTGCTCCAGCGTCTTGTAGGCATGCTCGAGGCTGGTGCCGCGATGTGTTTCGATAAAGAAAGTCAGAATATAACCGTTATTATACACGTTATGAAGAGCTTGGAGCATCTCCTGCGGAATGTCCTGCGATGTGTCAGAAGCAAGTCGTAAGAGCGCATTTTGCTCCATAATCGTATTTTGTTCATTCAATGCTTGCTTCATCATTAGGTTGGTAGAATTCAGGCTTTTAATTGTTGATTTGATCGGTCTATAAATGGTCATATTTGCCATGAGCAACCCAGTGGATATGATCAGAAACACAATGAACAGAAGCATCGTATATTGATTGGTTTGGCGAATTTTTTGCTGCAGGATGCTTTCAGGGTAAAGGACTGTATATTTGAACCCGTTTAATGTTAATTGAATGGCGGAATATTTTTTATTATCAATAACAAAAGTAGAGACATCAGACCGCAACTGCTGTCTTAATTCTGCTGTAACCTTGGAATTCCCCGCTACCATCCCACCGCTTTCTGTTGTAATCCATATCATATTGTCTAGTATTTGTGCGGATTTACGTAAATCACTTTCAAGACCCGATTTGTTGATTTTGACTATGATTGATCCAACGTTATTAATTCGATATACATAAGTCATGAACCGATCATAATTTTGGAAAGTGTCACTTTGCTCTATCAGGTGTAGACAATTACAGGTGAAATCAGCGCTATCCAAGGAGAGCTTCTCATAGAATAGGTCCAATTGGCGACTACCATCAGCACTTGTTACGTATCCTTTATCCTTAAAATAGACGAAAATGGAAGATTCAAACGGCAGCAGACGACCCAGTTCATTCAGCTTCTGATTGAACTGTATTAACATCGACTTGTAACCCATTGCACTGGAATCCGTTTTGTTAAGATAAACCATGTCCATATTCATGCTTAATGAATAGACACTTTGCTTAAGCTTACTAAGCTGCTGATCAACATCTCCGGCGATATCTATTAAGGAATCTTTGTTTGTTTGATTAAGATTTTGTATGACTGTATTTTTGAAATACTGGGAGTTGTAAAGCAATATTGAAGAAAAAAGAAGAGTGAAAATCAGGTTAAGCGCAACAATTTTAACGTACATACTTTGGTTTTTTAGTTTCATAAGCGTAGTTTTCATACAGTCACCCCCTCTATTCTATTCTACTAATCCGAAATGACAGCGATTACATTCCTTCGTTAATCATACGTATTTTTAATAWGAAAATCTATATCCACATTAAAAACTGACGCCCATATTAAATACCGATAGGCTTTAGATATTGAAAACTGACCCTCTTATTAAGTTCCGTTTCTTGTCCTCCTTCTAGCTTGGAATTACGCTATAACCAGAACGAAGGAAAGGAGGAAGACATTGAAATCATTTATGACCCAATGCTACAGGCAGCGTAACCTGCTATTGATGGTACTGCCCGGTTTACTTGTTGTAATCGTTTTCAAGTACCTGCCCATCTATGGAATCTTGATCTCATTTAAAAACTACGATGTTGCAGCAGGAATTTTTAACAGTCCATGGGTAGGTCTCAAACACTTTTATTCGTTTTTTAATAACCCATTGAGTCCAAGATTAATTAAGAACACATTTTTGCTGGGCATCTATACTTTGATATGGAGTTTTCCAGCACCGCTCATTCTTGCTTTACTCTTAAATGAAGTGAAGAACAAATTTTTCAAGAGATCCGTGCAGAGCATCATTTATTTTCCACACTTTCTGTCGGTCGTGATTATCGTCGGTTTTATTAAAGAATTTACGGCACTTGACGGTCTGTTTAACCAAATTATAAGTTGGTTTGGAGCCGAACCATTTCCGATGCTGGCAAAGTCAGAATTTTTTCGAACGCTCTTTATCGGATCGGGCATTTGGCAAGGTATCGGCTGGGGAACGATTATTTATTTAGCGGCATTGTCAGGTGTGGATGAAGCACTTCATGAAGCTGCAACTATAGACGGGGCGAATAGATGGCAGCGGCTGTGGAATATCACTTGGCCTGCGATCATCCCTGCAACGACCATCTTGTTTATTTTATCGCTTGGAAGTGTTGTCGGGACAGATTTCCAAAAAATTTTATTGATGTATAATCCGAATATTTACGATACAGCAGATGTAATTGATACCTATGTGTATCGCCAAGGAATTCTCGGAGCTCAGTACGAATACAGCACAGCCGTAGGGCTTATGCTTTCGGTAATCGCTTTCATCTTTGTGGCGGGCGGCAATTGGATATCCAAGAAGGTTTCCGAAACGAGTCTATGGTAGACGGAGAGTGACTATGAACATCAAGCATTATAAACAAGGAATAAGTTCCAAAATATTCGATTTCAGTAATTATATTTTCTTAATTGGTTTATGTATTATCATGTTATACCCGTTATTAAACACATTTGCGATTTCACTCAGCAATCCTGAAATGATAATTCAAGGGAAAGTGAGTTGGATTCCACGTGGATTTAACCTAGAAGGCTATAAATATATCCTCTCGGAATCGAAATTACTTACTGCATTTTGGAATACGGTCGTCTATGCTGGGATAGGCACATTTGTAATGTTACTGCTAACATCGATGATAGCATATCCGCTTACATTACAGAATTTTGTCCTGCGAAAGTTCACGATCATTTTTTTGACCATTACGATGTTTTTTGGAGGCGGGTTAATACCTACCTATTTGCTAATCCGCAAGCTGCATATGCTGGATACACTGTGGGTTATGGTTATCCCAGGTGCCATATCCGCCTTTAATGTCATTTTATTTCGAACCTTCTTCAAAACGATTCCGAAAGATTTGGGTGAGTCGGCCTATATGGACGGAGCGAGCGATTTTCGGATTTTGTTCCAGATCTATTTACCAATTTCCAAAGCATTGCTTGCGACATTCGCGTTGTTCGGAATTGTGGGAGCGTGGAATGGATGGTTCGAGGCATTAATTTATTTGAATAACGAGGATAGATACCCCATTCAGATGATTTTGCGGCAAATGGTTTTGGAGGCGGATAGCTCAACAATGAACGCGCAAACCTTCAAGTTGATGACTGATATGAAGATTCATAGCAAGAATATTAAGATGGCAATGGTGATGGTTACCATTATACCGATGCTATTACTCTATCCTTTTTTACAAAAGCACTTTGCTACAGGTATGATGATAGGTTCGATTAAAGGCTAAATTTGAGAGGATGGTTAAAATGAAAAAGGGGAATAAAACAAAAATAGTAGGTTTATCTGTAATGGCATTGCTGCTGTTGTTCACTATTGTACTTGGAGGCTGTTCGTCATCCTCTAACTCAAACAAGGATTCGGAATCAAGTGATGACAAAACACCGCTCAAAKTGTCGATCATGGCTGCATCCTTCGGATCCACTCCGGAAAATACTGAAATTCAGAAGGAATGGCAGAAGAGAATGGAAGCTTACATCGATCGTCCATTAGATATTGACTGGAGGTATATTCCTTGGGGAGAGTATGCTGACAAATTTAAGCTGACTCTTGCAAGTGGTGATCTGCCGGATATCATGACCAACTCCGGAGGAGAATTAGCTGTTCAATATGGTAGACAGGGCACCGTTCTCGATATATCAAAATATTTGGATCACGCTCCAAACTACTCAAGGTTCCTCGAATCCACACCGTATGTTAAAACGAGTATATATACACCGGAAGGCAATATGTATTTCTTTGGTGATGGATTTATCAATAATGAAAATAATGAAGGATCAGCGTACGGCTCGATATACCGATTCGACATCTTCAAGAAACACGACATCAAGGTTCCAGAAACCCAAGATGAATTTTACGCAGCAGCAAAAAAACTGAAGGAGTTGTACCCAGATAGTTATCCGGTTAATTCATTCGGTTGGCCAAAAGTGCACGAAGGATTTCTATATTCGAATCACACAAACTCGGATATTTACTGGAATGGTACTGAGTTTACGTATGGTGCAACTTCGGATGCCTTTAAAGAAGCGCTTATGTTTTTAAACAAGATGTATATGGAAAAATTGTTGGATCCCGAGATTATTACACAGTCTGATGATCAGGTAAAGCAGAAGGCAACGACGGGCAAGTCCTTTATGATTCCGCTTGCTTGGTACGGGTTTGGAGATGAATTTAACAGCATGACGAAAGGCACTATGGAATGGGGTTCCGCATTACTACCTAATAACAATAAATACGGTAAGTCTTGGAAAATGGAATCTACTAAACCGGGACAAATCGTTCAACCTTATAATGGTGTACTCATTTCTGCGAAGGCAAAAAATAAAGAGCTGCTCGTAAAAATGGTAGATTATCAATATTCTCAAGAAATGATGGATCTTATCAACTGGGGTATTGAAGGAAAGACGTATGAAATTAAGGATGGTAAAAAGAGCTTTTTGCCAGATAGTAAGAATGTGGATATATTTGGTGATGGTAGTCGCCAAGGAATAGTCTTTACTCCACAGGATTTCAGTGCTAACGTCGCAAGATATAAACCAATGCCATTCTATGCAGAAGGAAAATATACGAGTGAAAACATATTCGAAGCTACGAATAAATATGG
>NZ_JBFUHJ010000112.1:0-14558 GCF_056402455.1 Paenibacillus sp. P4_A7
GAATACGTGCTTGCGATAAACACCATTGGTCCATATAGAGGGTCTCTCGCAGATTGCATGGACTGGAACCAGTAGTAATTGTATTTTTCATATCTGTCTAAATCTACTGTTCCGCTTCCTCCTGTCTGTTCATTTGATCCGCGAGTATAGTCATTCCAACTCCAAAGGAAATAACCACCTATTCTATCATTGGCATCAAGCCCGCCCCAGTCAGAATAACCATCACCATTCAGATATCTCTGACGTGTAAGAACTTGGGTGTTCATTACAGCTTCGCCTTGTATTCTCAAAGCCTTACTGGACTCTTCATAATCTCCCCATTCACGCGTAAAGAATGGTTTATTAGGATTAAAATCTGTCCATTCACTTGGGTCTTTTTTCCATCCTGTATCAACTACCTTGTAATTAACTTCATAAAATGAACCTCTAAGCCCATAGTCTTGCGCGGTATTCATCTGTTTACCCGGATACTCCAAATGAGCAATTCGAGTTGCTTCTTGTGCCCATTCTGCCGAAGTCGCTGTTTCATTCAAAGCTGTTTCCCATAAGACGACTGAAGGTCTGTTCCGATCGCGTCTTATCATTTCACGTGTATCCCTTAATGTTAAATCATAAAACTTAGTGCTGTTTGTAAAGTTCTGCCAACCGGGCTGACACGATATGACCAACAGGCCAATTTCATCGGTTGCATCTAGAAATGAAGGATCATTTGGATAGTGAGCAGCCCGTACCGCATTAAATCCATTTTCTTTCATTTGCAATGCATCGCGATATTGCATGGAATCAGGAGCTGCATCCCCTACATTTAGAAACTGTTGATGACGATTTGCACCACGTATAAATATCCTCTGACCATTGAGATATAAACCATCAGGCTTATACTCTATAGTCCGGATACCTACTTTAATAGTAGTAGAATCAACTAAAGTCGAAGCATTATAAACCTCGCTTACCAGAGAATATAAGTATGGTGAATCAGGACTCCACAAGCTCGGATTTGTTAGAGTTAAGTTTTGATTGAATTGATAATCTCCACTCGCAGCTATACTTGTTGGATCTGTTTCACCTAGCACTACAACATTTCCGTTCTTATCTACAAGCTTGTTGATTACTTTGGCCTGCGCGGAAACATTATTTGCATTAACTAAATGAGTTTTCACATTAACCGTTGCACTTAAGTTTGTTACCTCAGGGTAGGTAACAAACACACCGCCACTGGCTGTTTTATTTGCCTGTAAAGAATCCGAAATGTGCAAATTATTCGTAAATCTCATATTTACATCTCGATATATGCCACCGAAGTAATGGAAGTCAAGATTCGCAAGAGGTTTCCCAGGCGGCGTGTCAGGACTGTCATAGCTGGATACTCTTACTGCCAGAACATTGGTTTCGCCATACTTCACCTTACTTGTGATGTCTACTGAAAAACCAACATATCCGCCATTGCGTGTGTAAACTTTCTCGCCATTCAAGTAAACGTCACTGTCAGTTTGTACACCTTCAAAATCAATATTTATTTTTTTTCCTCTATACTGCTCATCAACTGTGAAATAACGTCTGTACCAACCTATCCCCTGGTAAACGGCGTTCCCGCCATTTGCATGTTTTTTTTCTAGTCTCATCGTATGTGGAACTGTAACCTGGGCGAAAGCGCTATCATCGAAGGCAATAGCCTCTGCGCCATCCAGATCACCACGGTAATATCCCCAATCATTGTTACARTTCAATATTACCCTTTCATCAGACACATTTGTTTCATGACCAGCGCTTGCGAAGGCCATTGAACTAAATACTTCGGTAAATATCTTCAATACAGGTCACTCCCTTTTTCAAGATTGTGTTTGATTGACAATACATTAAATACGCACTACCTGACTTTTGTCATATACTCTGATTTCGTAGCGAATGTTGAAAGATGTCCTTTTCACATACTATCTTTCGTAATTCAACATCCCTAAGATCATGATCACCTCTCCCAAATTCGTAGTTAGCCTATTATCAATTATCAATCTAGCAAATACAAGGTCTTTAATGTCAATTTCTCTACCGTCTCCTTCAGGTCGCCAGCAACCGCTACATTCACGGAAGCTGTAAATGCTTGCAACGCTGCCTGTAATTGAGCGATCGCTTGATTCACTTGCTGCAGGGTAGCCCCGCCTTGAGCAGCTACTGCCTTGGCACTATCAATTGCCGCCTGCAATATCGCTTTCGATCCGGTAGGATCATTCACTTTGACTTGAAAGGTTTGGTCCACCTTTGGACTAGCTTTTGCAATGGATAACGAAAAGCCTTGCGCTTTCGCAGCAAACGCAGCTTTCGGAGGCAAGCAGGATATACTTAGAAATAATGCCAAACTGCATAAAAGTAATTTACGAATCATCATTGAATCATCATTGAATCATCCTTTCGATAAAAAGTTTAGAGTAAGGTATTGCTCTTCAAATGCAATAGCTACCCAAGTATTGACAATTAATATATGACGACAATGAAGACCAGTCCTACCTACTATTGAATGGCTGTTTATTGAACCAACTTCTAATATCAGCTTAACTAGATCCATCCGTTTTGAAAATAATAAAAAGTTTATATTTCTTCAAAAAATAATACAAATCGACAACTATTTAATATCTTTTCTCTGAATGTATCTTGTTCGGATAATAGTAGCTTGCAAGAAGAACCCTTAGTGCAGGCAAGTATGAATAACATACTTACCTGCACTAAGGGTTAAAGCACATGCGTTGTATAATTATTTCTTATTGATTGCTCTGACCTGATTGATCGTTACTTTACATTATTAGATTGGTCATGCGGCACTGTGACGGTTGCTGTTGTAACCGTTTTGTTGCCCGCTTTGTCAGTTGCCGTGTACGTGATAGTATAGATGCGCGACTTCACCGCACGCAAGCTAAAGGAAGTGACGGCTGTACCGAAATTGGCCTGAATGTCGCTTGGATCGCTATTCGGTTCATTGCTCGTGATGGACGTTAATACCACGGATTCAACGCCCGATGTAGCATCACTAGAATTCAGTGTGGCATTAATTGCAACCATTTTATGATTTGGCGGCCAAATCGAAGTTTTATCTAGTTGGACGTTAAGCACTGGTGCCGTCTTGTCAACATTAAACTCGACGGTTTTGAGGTCTTCCACATTGCCTTCTTGATCCTTGCTGCGGTAGCCCATCTTATAAGTACCTTCACCGAAAGCTGGGATAGAACCCGTATAAGCAATCCAAGCACCGTCATTCACTTGGTATTCCGTTGTTACAGAGCCTCCGTAACCACTGGTGCTTACGGATAAACTTACCGTCACATCCGTCGTGTAAAAGCTGTTATTGCCGTTAGGCACAGCCGGACTTAACGTTGCGGTGGTTACAAGCGTCTTATCTGCTTCTGCATTTACAGTTACATCGATGCTTGTAGTCAAAGATACATTGTCCGGATTTCCAACCCCTTCCGGCAAGACTACTGTTCCCAATACACTGAAGGTCTGTGCTGTCTTCAAAGCTGGATCATAGCTTGAAGCATCTACATCCCATGTCACATTGGCATTCAGACTTCCAGCAGTATCGGTTACCAACTCGACGGTTGTAGGCAAGCCAAGAGCCTCTGCTGTCTTTGCCGTTCCGTTTGCAACCCCAGTGACGGGTTCCGGTGCTGTTATTCCAGTAATGCTCGGATTTTGCATTTCCACTGTGTATGCATTTACCGAAACATTAGCATCCGGCATTGTAAATTTGCCGCTTACAGAAGAGGCAGAAGGACTTGCGACCAAGTAGCTGTTGTTCTGGRATGCGCGGTTATCTGTCAGAGCAACAGGGTCACCTGCTGAGTCAAGAACATAGACAGAAATGATTTTGTAGCCCTCATTTGGTGTTACTGTGAAGGAAACAGGATCATTAACGTTTGCAGCTGTCTTGGTGAGTGTAACTGTTCCGTTTGACACAGTAGTTGTGAGAGTGCGACTTTCCGATGCAACAAACTGTGCTGTTACGGTCACTGCGGAAGCAGGCATTGTGAAATCATACTTTGACTGATCGGCAGTAACGGTTAGTGGTACGCCTGCGCCGGTTGCAACAAGAGCAATCAGTGAACCCGGAACCATTTTATAGCCTTGTTCAGGAGTAATCGAGACAACAACATTGTCGCCATTTGCTGCGTTTGCCTTGTTTACGGTGAGTGTGCCATTTGTGATACCAGAGGCAATGGTTACCGTATTTGTCGTAATGAATGAAGCTGTAACGGTAACGTCGCTAGCAGGCATTGTGAATGTAGCATCGTCTGCATGGTTATCAACGATAATCACATCGCCGCTTGCATTGTATACAGTAACTTGTTGGAACTTATAATTAGCGTTCGATGTTGCAGTGACTGTTACCTTATCCCCTTCTTTAGCAGATGGTGCCACGCTTATTGAGCCATTTTGAATATCTGTATCGATTGTTATGTTGTGTGATGACACAGGGGCAAACTGTGCGGTTACGATTACATCGCTTGCTGGCATAATGAATTGATTTGAAGCATCTGTTGTAACTGTGTTGTTTGAAGCATCGTTTACAACGACTGAACCAGGAACGAGTTTGTAGCCTGCAGCCGGAGTTGCAATAACACTAACGATTTGTTCGTTTGATGCACTTGCCAAATCCGTTGTAATTGCGCCATTACTTACGCTGCTATCAGCGATTACATTGTAGGTTGTTGCACGTTCGAATACAGGAGTAATCGTAACATCACCGTTAGGCATTGCGAATGAGTAGTTGCCATATGTTTCGTCGGACAATGTTACTGGAACATCGTTACCGCTTGCATCTATTACAGTTATAGAGCCAAGAACATATCCATTATTAGCTTGTGGGCTAACGATTACTGTTTCGCCAGGGTGTGCTGCGAAAGCTACTTCACCCGCAAAGGATGCTGCCAATTTATTGGTGTGAGCTGGGTTGATACCGGTTACGTCTGCCATGGAAACGTTTGTTGCAACATTACCGTTCGACCCGCTTTCGATGTTGATATTGCCTCCAGCATATAATGCTATCGGTGAACCAATAGTAGAACCGCTACTGTTTGTTTGTTGCAATGTCCACTCTTTGTCCGGTGTAACGGTAGTCAGCAGCCATGAGTTAGAACGATCAGCATTGTATGCGTTTAGGAAGTTTTGTTTTTGTTGTTGGCTGAATGCGTTGTTAACCATTGCGTCTTTCCATGCTTTGATGCTCGCCAAATGTGCCGTAGAGAGATTTTCTACTGAACCCATGCCAAAGCCAGCATCAAGAGCTGCTACGAGTGAAAGTTCTCTGCCTGTTTGTTGTATGCTTCCGATACCAACTCTGTACAATTGATTCAACAGGTTACGCTGCATCATGTAAGCTCTTGAGTCCGTAACAGGATCTGCTTGGTCGGATGGTGCGGACAAATTGAAATTCGGAACGTTACTGGTTACTGGGCCGTTCCAGCCTTCGCGGGCGAGAATATCCCACTGGTTTGCACCCAAAATACTGTTAACAAGGTAGAAGTTGTCTTTGTTGATTAAATTATTGTAGACAGTGGACGAAAACTGATTTAATGCCAACTGCATATATCCGTTTTTGTAAATATCCTCGAGACCATCGAGAGAGATATCTCTGATGCCGGAGTCATTAAATGCTTGTGCTGCGCGCATAGCAATTTGCTTTGAAATATTTTCGCCGCCGAGGAAAGCACTATATTGTGAAAGCCAAAGTCTTGCTACAGTAGCCCCTGTGGAGTATGAAGTAATAAATGCACCTGTTCCGCGTGCACCGCGTGTGGCACCGGTAACTTGCCACTCTTTTGCCCCGATCTGAGTAGCACCCGTATATTGGATAATTTCCGTACCAATACGAATGTACTTCCCGGGGGCATCTCTAACAATGTTTCCAAACAACGAAGCGTCTGCAACATAAATAGTTGTGTCGGAAGCCGATACCGGACGTGTTAACACAGTTGTTTGAGCATTTGCTAGGTCGGGATTCGCACCATAGGTGGTTACATAAAGCGTATCATTATCTCCACCATGTCCGATATAATCGGCCATCGTGTGTGAGCCAAGGTACACACCATATTTTGCAGCAACATCAGACATCTGAGTTTTAGCTGCTTGATCGGAATGCCCCCAACTGCCATTAAATCTAAAAGAACCGTTATGGTCATACGGACCGACTGCGCCTACAATATTATAAACGTAATTAATACCTGCATCAGCCGCAGCTTTAGTGACTCTATCAACATTTGACGTATTAAGGTTACCAGTAGTTATTTCGGAAGCTAGAGCAGCAGGTGCAATTTTTTGCCACTGTCCGTTAACTGTAGGATGAGGCAAGCCTTCTCCGAGCTCAATATTCGAAWCTGTATTCAAGATATTCGTTGACTTACTGCCAAACAGAGCTACTGAAGAGCCGACAATGCTAGCATCCTCTGGATATGCAGAATTGATCAGTGCAGGAACAAGCTCCTTTGCAATTACACCATATGAGTTCATTGAGAAGTCAGTTTGGACGACTTTATCGTTATTAACCCATGCGAAACCGCCTACAATACGAGTTGTTGGACGAGTGTAATCGTTTGTGAAAGACTGCAGAAAGCTTCCAAAAGGAGCAACCACTGCTGCCTGAGCTTGCCAAGACATACCGCTTAAGTACGTATTATCTTGTTTTGTGTACCCTGGTGGATAGGTCAGGCTAGCCCATTCCTGCGGCCAACCGCCAATGGTTTTGTCGTTAAGGTCGTGAATACCGATTGCGAAGTCGTGGTCATACACTACTCCAAGAGCTCCACCGACGACACTTGAAATAGTTGTTTTAATAGGACCCCACAGCAACGTTTCCATATTAATGCTAGGCGGGGCAATAAGGTCAGATACTGTAAATGTTGTGTAATCCCCTTTGTCTACGACCTTAACATCTACTTGAGCATTGATTGTTGCAAAGGTAAATTTCAATGTGCTTGTGGCACTGTCATATATCATAGAAGTTGGTTTCTGAGATGCACTGTTTGCAATCAAAGAAATAAGATATGCATCACCATGTTCGACAGGAACATAATCTTGACCGTTGATTGTGCTAACCATATTTGTGATCTGTCCTTCTCCATTGAGATACATATTTACCGCACCCATGCTGATTTTAAATGCATTAGCAGTTTGAGTCGGAACCCATGATGCGGTAAGTGTAATATCCGAAGTTATTGCGGGTATAGTGTTATATGGCACGCCGTTCACTCTCCAGCCGGCAAAGTTGTAGCCGCTTCTTTTGGGATTCTGAGGCATGGTTACTGTGTTTCCGTTGGTAACCTGAACGACAGACGGAGCAGTAACACCATCGTTATAGTCGAATGTAACATCGTTGGTACCAACGTTATTCCAGCTGGCTTGCAATGTGATATCCGATGTTACCGGTGTATTGAAATGATAGGGGCTACCGTTTAATGTCCAGCCGGCAAACACATAACCCAGATTTGGGTTAACCGGTGTTTCAGGTAATGAGACGGTAGTACCAGTAGGTACTGATACTATGGATGTTGTGCTGCCTGCATAGTTCGGGTCAATGGTTACTTTGAAGTTGTTGAATACTTCAAGTTGAACCCAAAGTGGCTGATTTCCTCCATAGGCCTTGGTGTCGTCCCATATAAATCCGGCCGACCAAAAACGAACATACCGCACATCTGTCATAGGAAATGGGATGTCGTTGCCGTTCACGGTTTCATAAGTCATAGTATTATAATCGCCACTGAGATTTTTGCCGAGCGATTTTAAGCCACCCGCATCGGTTGAGTCATTGTTATAAACGGTTGTCCAGTTTGTGGCATCGGTTGAAATCTGGACAGCTTGATAAAAACTTCTCGCATGAGGAGGTGGGCTTTTATAATACTGCCATGTTTTAATATCGTTAACCGCTTTAACACTACCAAGGTCGATCTGCATGTAAGCAGGACCGGTTGTAGAGAGTCCCGTTGAAACCCAGTTATCACTGTTGAGCGAACCGGATGTCAATTGCGGTATATGGTTTGCTTGTTGGAAGTTAGAAGTTGAAAGAGGACCGCTGAAATTACCGAATGTAGGTGTTATTCCATAAGCAAGATTGCCGACCGGCGTTTGAGTGKCAGCGCTAACAGATGTTAATGGAACAAGCGATGTAACAATAATGCAAACTGCGACGATTATTGAAAGGAAGGACTTTCTTGTTTTCATTTTGATTACCTCCATTTTTTTAGAATTTGTGCGCATTCCCAGAAGCAACCTGCTTGTTCAACTGCTACGGAATCAATATCGATCCGACCTCACTAAAACGCTTTCATTTGTTCATTATTTGACCTCCATTTTTATTTTTATATGCTCAACAGGTTGAAACCCGGTAAAGCCAATACCAAGTATCATGAAGATCAGGTAGTAGATGCTCGATCCGCAGATTCAAGCGCAATCAAAACGGCCCCATATGCAGGGTCATATAACTTTTTACAGATTGTCATTTTATTCAACCTTTCACTAACTAAACTTTCAAATTTATCTTTCAAAATCGAACAATTCTCTATTGATGAACCAGTAACCAAAAGGGAAACATTTTCGTTATAAAACAGTTTCCTGTAGACCGTTTCCACCATATCATACAGGTCCCCAGCTGCATGTTCTAAAACTTTAGTAGCTACTTTATCCCCATCTAAAGCAGCCTTATCAACAATTTGTGATAAAGCTGCAATTTTATCCTTCTCAGGTGTTTTCATAACAAAATCTATAAGGTCTATAGGTTCGCTGATTTGAAGTCTTTCACAGAACCTTTGTGTCAATGTTGTAAATGGCAGCCTATGATCCATACTTCGTAAAACAGACCTCATTGCCTTCATTGCAATAGAATAAGCTGAACCCTCATCTCCCAATAAATGTCCGTATCCACCACTATGCATAGTTTCAGCGGAAGAATTAACGCCATAACAAATCGAACCTGTACCGGAAATAAGTACAATACCCTCTATTTTGCCTAATCCACCGCATAATGCAATATGTGCATCATCTGTTATTGTAGTATTGCAATCAAACCCCAAGCCTGAAATAATGTCCCTTAAAATCTGACCTGAATTATTTTTGACTACTCCCGCAGAACCAATCGCAATACTTTGGCAGTTTTGGGGAGTTAATTTTAAAGTATCCAATCCAGAAAAAATCAGGTCACTAAAGCGCTTTGTTAAATTTTCGGTTGTGTTTGTATAAATATTTCCGGATCCACCAAATCCCTCATACAATATTTGTTTGTCTAAGGAAGCAAACTTGATATGTGTCTTTGTTCCTCCGCTATCGATTCCAATTACAAAATTCATTTATTATCCCTTTCACCTACCGTTTTTGAAATAAACCCATCTGCTTTTTCAAGCATATCTATCGCCTGCTCTTTTGAAGTTCCGGTTAAAATCATTACGATTGCGACTTTCGCATTGCTGCCTGATAAATCAAAATATTTTTTTGCAGTTTCATAATCAACGTTTGTAACACTTTCTACAATGCGAATGGCTCTATCTACCAATTTCGCATTGACCGGCATTACATCAACCATATAATTTTTATAGATTTTCCCCAGTTTTATCATGCTCCCGGTTGACAGCATATTTAAAACCATTTTTTGCGAGGTTCCAGATTTAAGTCGTGTCGAACCAACTATAACCTCAGGGCCAACAACAGGAGCAATAACGATATTGCAATAACAACCAAAAGCAGGCTCGGAGTTGTTGCACAGACCTATTGTAAATATGCCTGCTTCCTGTGCCTTTTTTAATGCACCAACGACATAAGGTGATCTTCCGCTTGCTGATATGCCTACTAGAACATCCTGATCCTTTATGTTATAGGTTGAAATGGTTCTTTCACCATCTTCAAAGTAATCTTCCATTCCGTCCAAGGAAGAAGAATATAACGCTTTTTCTCCTCCCGCCATAATACCTTGAACCATTTCATCCGGAACACCGAAGGTTGGCGGACATTCCGAAGCATCTAAAACACCTAGACGGCCACTCGTACCTGCTCCGATGTAGAAAAGCCGTCCGCCTTTTGAAAGCTTGTCTGCAATGGAATCAATCGCTGCTGCAATTTGAGATAATTGTGACCTTACAGCAGAAACTGTATTTCCATCTTCATCGTTCATCAATTTAATGATTTCTGTTGTTTCCAATACATCGATATTTTCGGAATGTTTATTTACTTGTTCAGTTGTAAGCATAAAAAGTTTTTCTTCCACCATAACACCTCACATCATTCAGTTTGAGATTACCATACCCGGTGCTTCTACTATTTTGAGAGTTCCCCCATTTTCCAAACACTCATTACTCCTTCTGCTATACTCATGCTGAAATGCTTCAAGCACAAGTTCAAAGTTTAAAATTTGCGCTTCTTCCCTTTTTTCATCATCGGTAATAAACGGTTCTCCTGCTTTTATAATCGGGTATCCTTTGTCGTCCACTCCTGCAAAGCTGTTAGATGAACGGTATGCTATAAGCAATTCTTCAAAGGTATTTAAACCTGCTCCCTCTTTTTCTTTCCAAAAAACATCAACAAATGACACATCCGGACTAAGGGAAATGCAATTGTCCTTTAATTCCCATGCTGCTGCATCCGTGCTGCAATCCATAAAATCCTTGAAATACGGGATTCTGATTTTAATGCTTGCCGGCAGCTTATGAAACTCATTGCGTATTTCAATACAGGCCCCTGTATCGTTAAATACCATCTTTGCAGATACTTTCCCCATCTCCGTAGGTGCGTTTTCCAATGAAACCTCTTGACCCGCCTTTGCCCATTCAGGAGATATCACGCTAAAAAGGTATAAATTTCTTTCATTTGGTACCAGCCCTGAAGCCCCACCATGCTCCATGACCAGCATATTACGAAGCACCAGCGCAACTTTGGCCGCAGCCCAGGCATGAGGTGTAGGGCACTTGGGCTCTACATGACGGTCCGTCCATGGAAATACCAAATTTTCGAAACCCTCGTGGGTTGATCCGCAGTGTAGCAATACATGATATAAGTCAATCAAAGCCTTTTTTGACTCACCCAGAACAATGTACTGTTCGATAAGATTTGTTGTAATATACTGGTGTAAATATAGACCATGTCTGTAAGTCATTACGCCTTCTGCATACCCCATTCTCATCTTGTTTAATGTGGCATGCACCCGCTTGTCATCAGGCTCAAGTATTTCAGTTGGATATACCAAAAGAACATTTTCCCAATCACAATTTGTTTGGTATTCTTCAAATTTTTCTGAAGCAGCTTTCCCAGTTAAAAATGAATAAAGTCCTGGCGGTACATAACCGTCATCACCACTGGTTGCTTTGATAGCATCATGCAGCGAAGATAAATACTCATCATGAAGCTTCTTCCACGCAATCGAATCTTCTTCCATTTCTAACTCTCTTGCAAGGGAGATCGCAGCCCTAAGTCCCAATATGGAAAGGAGGTTATGAGAAGTATAATGGCCTTTTATCATCTCAGCATCATAGGGATATGCCGGTGGCATTAAGCCGTACTCATTTTCTTTTCTTGCCATCTCGATCCATTTAACAGCATCTTTAATACTTTGATAGATTTCTTTTGCATAATTAAAATCCCTAGTTATCAAACAGTGATGTGCTAATGTATAGATCATATGTCCGTGAGAAGACCAAAGTTTTTTTCCGTGCGATAGGCTTGTATCACAAAACAAACCGTCTTCCATCTGCCTTTTTAAAATCTGATCAAAACTCGTTCTTGCCAGCCCATCCCATCCTTTAAGATCATAGGCCAATCTCATATCGATAAAGTCAATCATAAAGAAATTCGGATACGGCAAACCACTTGTCTGAAAGCGTTCTCCATCTCTTGTTCTTGTTGCTAGCAACAAATGGACAAGACTCGCAAGCTGAGCCTCCTGAACGCGTTTTTCCGGAAATGAAAAGCTTCCGCCTTGCTGCATCAGGTCTTCCCAGAAACTAATTGTTTTATTTCGATAGAATTCGTAATCGGCTTTATCCATTTTCTGAATAAATTCCACCTCTGATAATCCCACAGGAACTCTTGGCATCTTAAAAATCAGTGTAATGACTTCGCCTGGATCAAGTTCTTTTTCATAATGTGCAAGACATACAGCTGAGTCCTCTTTAACATCATATTCCTTGCCGCAAAACTCTCCTGAATATAGTTCTCCCGGTATTGCCTCGTTATAAGAGCATGGAGAAAAAGTATAGACAAGCTTATTATCACGTATAGCCTTATTATCATGAATGTTGTACATCCATTCTTCCGAAAAACCCTTGTTTATGTACTCATATGTGGCATAATCCAAGTCTTGAAATCTATAGTCTTTTCCCGTGTTACGGCTTGCAGAAGAAAATGCTGCCTTTGTGCGATCTGTCCCCTTATTCTTAATCATTACTTTAACAAAATTTATCGTGTTGCTCTCGTCCTCACCATCCAGCTGTGCTGCAAACATCTCGATATCATAACGCAAATTGCCCTCAGTCCAGTCATAAACCACTACCGGAATCCAACCTTCAAGATAGGTTTTTTGTCTTGCAAAAAGAGGCTTTAGTGGTTCACCGTAAAAGAAGCATAATTCTGCATTTTTTGTAAACAGAGCTCCATCGAAGGTCACCTGTGTGACATCAGGTTGAAATGGTACTCCGATTGTTGTTGTTGACTTTGCAAGATAGCACCACTCACGGTTATTGTCATCAACGGAAGTGTCCATCATTGTTTTTCCGACAATTTCTCCTAGTTTCATGTTCATCCTCCGTGTGCCAGCATTAGCTAAGCACGATCAAAATATTAGGTTATGTAATCATTAAAGCTGATTTGAAGAAATGTTGCGTTTAATTTTCAACTTAATTGAAATTCAAACAATCATACTAAAATAAGCATTGGAAGGGATAAAAAAAGATGACCCCTGCAATACAGGAATCATCTATTTATCGTTTTCAGTTTAGGACTGTTTAATCTTTCATTCCTGAATATGCTCGGACTAACCCCAGTAAATCTCTTGAAAACCGTAGAAAAATACTGACTTGAAGAAAATCCAAGCATATGTGCGATATGTGTTACTCCGTAATCATTCTTTAAAATTATGTTCTTTGATATTTCTATTTTATTTCTCAAAATGTATTCATGTGGAGAAATACCGATTTTTTCTTTAAACACCTTTGCAAAATATGATTCTGACATATGCATGATATCTGCTAAATCAGAAATCATTATTGCATTGAAAATATTTTTTTGTATGTATTCCAGTACCGGCTGCAAGTCATCCTGCTTTATAGGATTTATTGATTTCTCACTTTCTGTCAACTTTATTATAAATTCAGTAATCCAGCAGCGAATCAGAAGATCCTTGTAAGGACTCTGCGTAAAATACAATTCAATGATTCTGTCAAATAATTCTTCGAACTTATTACATGCACGAAAACGCCTTTTTTTTATCTCCTTTAGCGCATTTAGCAATTTATCCCCATCTTCATTTAAGAATCCCATGAAATTATTACTATCTTCTATATTTATCACGAAATAATAAAAAAGTGATTTATCCTCAAAATTTGACCCAGAGCTATGAACTTCATCGGGAAAGACAATAAAAACCTCACCACTGTTAAATTCATACTCTTTATTCTCTACCTCATATATTTGTCTTCCTTTTACAAGATATGTAGCTTCAAATGAACCTTTATGAATATGAGTTTCAATCGGCTTGGAAGCCTTACGGTGATTAATTCTACCTAGTTTAAATTCAACAAGCCCGTTTTCTGACTTATACGTAAATTCTATTCTTTCTTGCTTGAACAAATCATTTTTAATAACTTTTTTCAGTTTAATTCACCTCGTTATAAACTCAAAATAGAAATCCGGTGTATGCTATAAAGCCATACACCGGATTTCACTATGAAATGCGAGATTAATTACTTTCTCCAAGCATCATATTGGGCTTGTTTTTCTTTGATGATGTCATCTACGCCAGCCGCTTTCAAACGCTCGATGAACTTAGGCACAGTTTTAGCCGGGTCAACAGATCCAGAGCTGATAGCCGCAACCATCTCAGTCGTAACGGAAGCTACGTTAGCCATTTGCGTTTTTACAGGAGTTGGGTCAAATACAAAGCCTGACAATGGTGAAACATCAGCTGTTTTATCGTTTTCGAAAACGATTGTCTGAGCTTGTCTCTTCATTTCACCAGCTTCATTTTCGGCAAAATCAGCACGGTTGAACGTTGGGCTGTAGGATTGACCGATTTGCCATTCATTCCAATTGAAATCATATTTACCTTGAATTTTAGTGTAGTCACCTTTTTCGTTGTACGTGTAGTCAACGTCTTTTTCACCTAATGTAATCAGTTTGTACAGCTCATCATCAGTGTTTAGCAGCTCAATTAACTCTACAGCTTTTTCAATATTTTTTGAACCTGAATTAATAGCAAGATTTGCATTGGAGCCAGCAGTTGCTGAAATCAATGTACGAGTAGTTGATACGGATAGCGCAGGGAAATCTTTGTATTCTGTCATGGACATAGCTTGCTCTTGACCTGGAAGATCGATGCTGTC
>NZ_JBFUHJ010000113.1:0-14548 GCF_056402455.1 Paenibacillus sp. P4_A7
CATTTGGGGTCAGTGTTGCGAATGTGACGATAAAAAATAATCATAAGAGTCAATCTGGACTTGCTCTCTGGGGAGAACCGGTCCATATTAAAAACTTGACTATCATTGGGGAGTCAACACTGCGATCTATTGTGGGCAACGTCGTTGAGGGAAGTATATTTGATAACTTGAAGGTCCTTGATTACAACACAACATACGGATTGCCGCTTCCGCCCGCGACCTATAATAATTGTGAATTTAAAGCAGCAGAAGGGGGCACATCCGGTACAATTAAGGCAGAGTTTGCTGGTAAATATGTATTTAACAACTGTTCCTTTACTACAAGCTCAAAAGGATATGGTGGTTTGATAGGGACGCATAAAGATCTAGATTTAACGGTCAAAAATTCAACTTTTGAGCAGCTTGGTAATGAGTCTGCTATCAGAATTGAGGCTGCAAAAAACGTGTTGCTGGAAAATAATACGATTAATGCCAATCGTCTGACATCTGAAAAAACGGAGATCATTAAAATGAACGACTACTGGAATAGTAACGGGAAGCATGATATCTTAAAAGCAACGATTCGTGGGAATTCAATTACTTCCAATATAGCTGCGATCGGGATTTCCACTAAATATGCAAGTGATGGAGTCCCTTCTCCTCCATTTACGATTGAAAATAACAAGCTGTTTAATGCGATTCTATCTTTGAAGGAAAATGATAAAGTAAAGGACAATATTCTAAAATAAGTGATCTGTTAAACATAATGAATAGGATGATTGTTTATGCTGCAGCTATTTGTGAAGAGTATTCAAGATTTTCGGCGTACGTTTAAAAAGCATCTATTGTTTGAATATCTCTTCATGCTGCTGACGAGCTTTGTGTTTATTCCAATGATGTCTTACATATTTAATAGAATTATTCGGACGGTTGGGTCAGGCTCGATGCTGAATGGCGAGGTCTTTAAAATAGGGCTTAGCTACACGGGGATACTAGGACTTATTGCGATCTGCTTGGTCGCTGTCATTGTGTTATTTATAGAATTCGGCGTTATTATTACAATTGCTCAAAAAAATTACTTTGGCACTGACGTTTTGATTTCGGATGCCGTACTTACAACGCTGCGAAAAACGCCAAGATTATTTGGACTAGGAGTTATCCCATTACTATTTTTTCTATTAATGCTCATTCCATTTATTGAGTCTCCAATATCTTTAACATTCTTCTCGCAATTTAATGTGCCGATATTTTTCAACAGCCAGCTTCATGATACATCTTACTTTGTACTCACTTTATATTTCCTTGTATTTCTAGCGGCTGCTTATACTTTTTTACGCTGGATTTTTGTTATGCATTATATTTTTATTGAAGGCAAGTCAGTTTTTGCAGCTATAAAAAGCAGTATGGCATTAACACGAGGTCGACCAGTTTCTCTTTTCATTTATTTATTTTTGCTTAATGGAATCGTATTAATAGTTGGGTTTCTTATCTTATCCTCCATTGCTTATTTTCCTTCATGGATGAATATCAATGTTCTAAAGGCTTTCACCAATCATTACTCATTAACGTTGTCTACAGTATTAACGTATATGCTGACATTGCTTCTTGTACCGGTAAATATTATTTTTTTGACACGTTTATTTTATAACTTCAACCGGAGTCGAGGAGTTTTGCCGCGAGATGGGCTGAGAATCTATCGAAGTCGATGGATTGGTCATCTTGAAAGCTCCTTGTATTTTTTTTTAAGTCGAAAAACGAAGAAACGTGTGCTTTATGTATCGATTTTGGCTATTTATTTGAGCTTGATGCTGCTCGTAAGTCAATTGGCAAATGATAATTTAGTTTATATGAAATGGAATGTGTTATTGTCCGCTCACCGCGGGATTACGTATGATGCTCCAGAAAACTCACTTCGCGCCGTACAGGCGGCTATTGACGAAGGTGTCGATGCCGTAGAAATTGATGTGCAGTTAACAAAGGATGGTATGGTTGTCCTGCATCATGATTTGAGTCTTCAGCGTATGACTGGCCTATCAAAGCGAGTGAGTGACTTGACCTATGAGCAGCTTTTGGAGCTTGATCTTGGTAAGCAGACAGGTGTGTCTCAAGAAGTAGATCATATTCCATTGCTATCAGAGGTACTGGCGGAAGCGCAAGGGAAGACAAAGCTTATTGTAGATCTTAAGCCGTATGGTCCTGGTAAAGTGCTCGCTAATAAAGTGGTGGAGCTTATTGAACAGTTTGAAATGATTGACGATAGCTACATTCAATCATTTGACAGACAGACACTGCAGCAAATTAGACAACGTAATCCGGATATCAAAATTGGCCAAATTTTATATTTTGCGGTAGGTGACTTATCGCTGTTGGATGTTGACTTCTATACGATAGAGAAAGCGATGCTCACGGACCAGCTTGTCGAACGCGCGCATCGAAATGGCCGAGAGGTATGGGTATGGACCGTTAATAGCGAGTGGAATTTAAAAGAGGTATTGAAGTTTGAAGTGGATGGGATCATTACGGATTATCCGGCGCGTGCTCAAAACATGGTTGAGCTAAATCTCTGATAAACAACAAGGTAAGGAGCATGATAGAGCTGACTCAGATTCTGAGATATAAAGATGTGTTACTGTCATTACCTTCTGGAAGCTGGTTTAAAGAAGACTTATTTATTGAAGATTTGCTCTTGAAGAAGGAAGGCAGCCTCTCGATCTATTATGTTCCTTATGAATACGTTAATGAACATGCGAAAGTAATGATTATCGGAATAACCCCTGGATTTACTCAAATGCAGCTGGCGCTTCAAAGCGCCAGAGCAGATTTGCTAAAGGGGACTCCGGTTGGTCAAATCGATAAAAACGCGAAGAAGCTGGCCAGCTTTGCGGGATCAATGAGAAAGAACCTAATTGAGATGTTAAATGATATTCAGTTGCCGAATGCGATTGGTATAAATAAAAGCGAATCTTTATTTGAAGAACATAATGATTTGCTTCATACTACATCGGTAATCAGGTATCCTGTTTTTATCGAAGGCAAAAACTATACCGGCCATAATCCAGCGATATTGAGCTCGGAGACGCTTTATTATTTTGCCGAAACGATACTGCTTCAAGAACTGCTCGCCGTCCAAAAGGCGCTGATCATTCCGCTTGGCAAATCCGTTTCGGAAGTGATTCAGTTTTTTGTAGAACAGGGATGGATAGATGCAGAGCGATGCTTGTTCGATATGCCTCACCCCTCGGGAGCGAACGGACATCGGAAAAAGCAGTTCGAGCTGAATAAAGCTAAGATGATGCAGCAGGTCAATGAGTGGTTTTCAAGATAAGTTTATCGATGAGGAGATGATCCTATTCAGCTCTTAAAAGGACAAAAGGTGGATATTACAAAAGGAAGAGTTGTCAAAAATATAACTTTGAGCTTTGGATGGTCAACAGCTAATTCGACTATGAGCATAGACACGGCCTGCTTCTTACTATCAGAACGCAGCCGTTGTGAGCAGGATGAGGATTTTATCTTTTATGGCAATCCTCATTCTAGAAACGGTGCTGTAGCTCATTCTCAATTGGAAAAGCTGGATAAAGAGAGTATTGCAATTTCTCTTTCGAGAGTGTCAGAAAGCACAGCGAAAATCGCTTTTTCCGCTACGATTCATGAGGGAGAGAAGCGAGGACATTTTATGCAAGATGTTTCGGGGCTGTATGTGCGACTCTTGAATGCCGATACCGGCGAGGAGTTATATCGGTTTGATTATGGCTCAGAATTTTCAAAAGAAACGGCCATCGTAGTTGGCGAGCTATATCGACATCAGGGTGAGTGGAAGTTTAACGCGATAGGCAGCGGGTTTTATGGAGGACTGGCTGCGTTATGTACAAACTTTGGTCTTGAGATAGAAGAGGCTGAATCAGAGGTTGCAGCAGCTACGGAAGAATTGGTTTTATCGACTATTGATTTGAGAAAAAAGCTTGTGCAAATCACCTTAGAGAAGAAGAAACTGGTGAATGTCGTAGCTAGAGTTGGTATCGTACTAGATATTACAGGGTCCATGCAAAATTTATATAAAAATGGGACTGTGCAAGAGGTAGTAGAGCGCATATTGGCAGTCGCTTGTAAATTTGACGATAACGCGACCTTGGACGTGTGGGTATATGACACCCATTTTAGCCGGCTTCCTTCCGTTACAGAGAAGGATTTCGGCAGCTATGTGCAAAATCACATTTTGAATAATAACAACATACATAAATTCGGACGGAACAATGAGCCTCCAGTTATGCTGGATGTGATTAAGAAGTATACGGAAGAAGAGGATTCGAGCGAGCCTGTCTTTATTATATTTATTAATGATGGCGGGGTTGTAAAGCCAATAAAGAAAGTCATTGTTGATTCCGCGGTACAGCCTATCTTCTGGCAGTTTGTAGGCATAGGCCATTCTGATTTTGAAGTGTTAAAGCAGTTGGACACGATGGAAGGACGGATCGTAGATAACRCTAATTTTATCCACATCAATGATATTAACGCCATTTCGGATGAGTCGCTGTACGATCAACTGTTGAATGAATTCCCAATGTGGATTAAAGAGGCGAAGCAGAAGCGGATTATTCGGTAGTGATTGAATAAAATGTGTTGAAATAGTCTCATAATTTTTATAAGGAGAAGTGACTTTAATGACTTATATTTGCAGCATCGAATTGGATGATATTGCTCCGAAAGTATGGCGGAAATTTCAGTTTCATCCGGATATCACTTTTCATCAACTACATAAAATCATCCAGGTTGTCATGGGATGGGAAAACTATCATCTGTATACGTTTCATATTAACGGACAAGAAATTGAACTGCCTAATGAGTCATATGAGGATATGGCGCAGTATAAAGGACTAAATGCGCGTAGAATTATGGTTAAGGAGCATCTAAAAGAGAAAAATACGGTATTTACATACACTTATGATTTTGGCGATGATTGGAAGCATACAATCAGGCTGTTAGAGATAGATTCATATAATAAAGTCGACCCAGTCCCGATATGTCTCGATGGTGCTAACTGCTGTCCTCCAGAAGATGTCGGAGGTGTGTGGGGCCACCAACATATGATGGAAGCACTATCTACACCTAATCATCCAGAATGCGAACAGTTTTCAGAATGGCTTAAGGATGGATATGATCCTGAATATTTTTCCTCTACCGAAGTGAATAACACGCTTAAAAACCAGAAGAATAAGATCATTCCTAAGTCGCTTATTCAGCCGCTTGAGATTATAAAACCTGTTAAATTAAGCAAGTCTGCATTGAACAAATATTTGAAAACGATGAGTGCAGAACAACTTGCTGAGCTTGTCAAAGAATGTTATAGCTCTAGTAAAGAGATGGAGAAGTTTCTTGCTGTGAAAATTATTGGACAAGAAGCTGTTGAGTCCCTTTTTGTCGAATGTCGTAAAAAGGTAGAGCATGAGTTTTTTCCTGAGCGCGGCCATGGAAAGCTGAGGCTGCAAGAGGCGAAAAAAGCGATTTCTGAATTTGAAAGATTGACGGATAACATAAAATATACGGTTGAGCTGAAGATGGTTTATGTCGAAATGGGCGTCTCATTCACATGTACCTATGGCGATATTGATGAACGTTTTTATAACAGTATTGAGTCAGCGTATGCAAATGTGATTAACACGTTGAATGATGATGAAACAGGTGAGTTATTCGAGGACTATGAAGAGCGTATTAGCGCAGTTGTGTCTAATACTTCTGAGATTGGCTGGGGATTTCATGATACTTTGGATATAATACATTCGCAATTAAGATGGATGTAGAAAGTAGCCTGGTGGAAAACAAGGCATTGCTGTCTCGATGTTTGCGAGATCGCAATGCTATTTTTCTGTCAGTTTACAGCTCTTATGCTATTGTTTATTTGTGTAGGTGAGTTAGACGGTCACTAAGTTAAGTTATTATGGGAAGTTGTACACCGTACATGCACTTCTAGGCACTCGCCCTCATACAATGTAGAATCGACTTCATTGTGCGCTAGGGGATATGATGCCCCTGGTAATTCAACTCCGGGGGTGTCCAAATCATGGGATTGTTTGCATCTATCGCGTTGTTTATTAAGCAGCTGTCGCTTCTCGTATCTTATGTAAAAAATAACGCTTTTCCACAACCGCTCCAAGAAGAGGAGGAAACCAAGCATTTACTGTTGATGGCCGAAGGTAATCAGCGATCACGTAACCTTCTGATCGAGCATAACCTTCGACTTGTTGCGCATATCGTCAAAAAATTCGACAATACAGGTGAGGATCTTGAGGATCTGATTTCCATTGGTACAATTGGATTGATTAAGGCGATCGAGAGCTTCCAAACCGGCAAAGGCACGAAGCTCGCGACTTTCGCAGCCCGTTGTATTGAAAACGAAATACTTATGCACTTGAGATCCTTGAAGAAAACTCGGAAGGACGTTTCTTTGCATGATCCTATTGGCACGGATAAGGAAGGCAATGAAATTACGTTGATTGATATCCTCGGCACCGAGGCCGATGATATCGTCGATAAGGTGCAGCTTAAAATTGAGAAGAGCAAGATTTATAAGAATCTTGACATATTGGATGACCGTGAGAAAGAGGTTGTTATTGGCCGTTTCGGTTTAGAACATGGCGGGGATGAGCGGACGCAGCGGGAGATTGCGAAGGAGCTTGGGATTAGTCGGAGCTATGTGTCGCGGATAGAGAAAAGGGCGCTTATGAAGCTTTATCATGAGTTTTATAAGGTGAAGCGGTAAGGATGACTTGAACTCAAATTTCAAATCTGACCTTGTCGTTTGTAACGATAAAGTTACGGTAGTGATTTCCCGATGTTATATCAATATCTGAAACCAAACGGAACTATACCGTTTGGTTTCTTAATGTATACAGTTACTTGTATTTAGTATGATCGTCCCTTTCTATAGAGAAAAGCATAGAGAGTGATGATATCTTATTGAATATTCTAGCTTTAGTGGACAGACGAGTTGGAAAAAAGCGAATTTTAAACATGACCGAGAAGATGAAGATAAAGCATCCAATTGTACAGTATGTTTATGAAATACGGCTTAGTACGTTATGAAATTATATAACTCATTCACCTCCAATCGAGAGCCCTGAAAAACGAATACAGCATCTGTATAATGAAACCCAGTGCCTTGATGGTACTGGGATTGTTTTGTTACGAAGATCACTTATTGTGAAAAACTCATCGCCTTGTAGAGTTCAGTTATTATCGATGAGCTGTTTTTTCGTCTACTCTTTCTGCAGATCCTGTACAATCTTTTGGATGAACGAGTTATTCAAGACTATGACCAGACTCTCAATTCGATTTAAGCGTCCGAGAACAAAGATCCTCACGTAAAGTCTTGGAGAGACGCTCATATCCCGTCGGCAAATCAGAGCCCTTTCTCCAGGGGCAAATTTCACAACTATTTTATTCGAAAAGATAGGCATACAGGTGGTAAAGCTATATAATCAAAGATGATAAATTTGACATGACATAATGAAAGGGCAGGTTAAATTTGATGAGTGAAATAAAAAAACCGCAATATCAAAAAATTATAGATGATATTTTAAATGATATTCAAACAGAAGCGTTAAAGCCAGGGGATAAAATACCGACGGACCATGAATTAATGAAGCTATATGGTGTAAGCCGCATTACCGTAACGAGAGCCATTAACGAGCTTGTGCAGCGGGGGTTTGTATACCGTGTCAAAAAGCGCGGCAGCTTTATTTGTGAAAGCCAGGATGAAGAGTTGATGACGAAAGGAGCTACTCCCTTTGGCAGGCTTCCTATTATATCCGTAGTTTTGCCTTTTGATGAGAGCTTTGGTTATGATATTTTGCGCGGCGTAGAAATGATGTGTCAAGAGAAGGGTTTTTATATGACATTTCATATATCTGGCGGAGAGGCAGCTAAGGAGCGCGAAATCTTACAGCGATTGGAGCAGGATGGTGTATCCGGGATTATTGTGTATCCGCAGTCGGGCTCGCAGAATATCGGTACATTCAGTCAAATGCTTATTCGCAATGTTCCCTACGTATTTATTGACAGACAGGTGGAAGGAATTGACGTAACCAGTATTTTGACAGATAACTTGATGGGCATGCATGAGGTGACCAAGCATCTCATAGCTCTGGGACATCAAAAAATCGCGTTTATTGGTCTAGACTCTGCAGATGCAGGCTCAGTAAAGGAACGTTATAAGGGCTATTGCCAGGCATTGATCGAGGCAGGAATTGCTTTGCGCTCGGAATATATAGTAGACGTCAGACGAGTAAAGCAAGAGAATCATGGCACAGAACGGCCGAATCTGGCTGCTCAACTATTGAGGGAATTAACGAGCATGCCGGAGCCGCCGACAGCTCTTGCGGCAGTAAATGATGTGACAGCTGTACAATTTATGAAGGCAGCAAGCATGCTAGGCATAAGTGTGCCGGATGAGCTTTCTATTACAGGCTTTGATAATTTGTCATTCAGTGAACATTTGGACGTGCCATTAACAACGGTGGAGCAGCAATTCGTCGAATTTGGAAGACTGGCTGCCAGTCTTCTCATTGATGAGCAATGGAGACCTAATGGCGCAGCGATGATTCAGCGGCTTTCAACCAAATTAATTGTGCGAAAATCTACTGCAAAGCCAAAACAGGACATGTCATAATATTTATATTCTTACTATTGACATGTCAAAATAAATTCACCTATAATGAAACGTATATTGCAGAATAAGGGAGGAAAACCTTTGAGCGCGAAACATACGTTTCATTTTATTTCTCATACGCATTGGGATCGAGAGTGGTATTTGACGTTTGAACAATTTCGTTATCGACTTGTTATGCTTGTGGATCGTCTGCTTGATTTACTGGACCGTAATGAAGACTTTAAATATTTTCATCTTGATGGCCAGACGATCGTATTGGAGGATTATTACGCGCTGCGTCCGGAGAATAAAGAGAGACTGGAAGCCTATATACGTTCAGGACGGATATTGATTGGGCCATGGTATCAACAGAATGATCTGTTCTTAACGAGCGGTGAGTCAACAATCCGTAACTTAATGGAAGGCATTCGAACGTCAAGATCGCTGGGCGGCGAAATGAAGGTCGGCTACTTGCCGGATCATTTTGGATTAATTGGACAGATGCCGCAGTTGTTTGTGCAAGCGGGCATCGATAATAGTATATTTGGACGAGGACTAGATATCGACAGTCATGAAAGCCCTTTCGTAATATGGCGTTCTCCGGATGGTTCAGAAGTCACCGGTATATTGCTGTATTACTGGTACAACAGCGCTCAGCGTTTACCGAATGATCCAGAAGCGCTGCGTTTATTTTTTGAACAGCTGCATCAGCGCGAGATGAAGATTAATCCATCTGGTCATTATGCTATGATGAACGGCGTCGATCATCTCGAAGCGCAATATGATTTGCCTGAGGTGTTGGACCAATTAAGAGAGTCCTTTGGCAGTACGTGTGAATTTGTTCATGACACATTGCCTGACTATGCCAATGCCATTAAGGAGTATGTGAAATCTCTTGGCGAAGGTCAAACAGAGGTTGTACAGGGTGAATTGCGAGAGTGCTTTGAATATTCGATCTTATCGGGTACATTGTCCAGTCGCGTGTATATTAAACAAGCCAATCTAGTATGTCATGATTTACTGGAGAAATGGCTGGAGCCACTATCGGCTTGGGCCGCTATGCTGAAGCTTGATGCTTATGATGCTGGTGCGCTTAATTATTTATGGAATTTGTATATGGAATGTCATCCGCATGACAGCATTTGTGGCTGCAGCCAGGATGCCGTACATGACCAAATGATGGATCGGTTCCAGCGTGTAGAGACGCTGGCAAAAGAAATCATTGACCGCAAGCTGCAGGTATTATCGTCTGTCATTACAACAGACGGCTATGAAGCCGGAGATATTATGCTCTATACAGTGAATGCAAGCCACTTGCCGAACGCGGCGGTGCAGCAAATCATTGTAGAGTTTTTATGGGAAGATCAAGTGACTCAGTTTGCAATTGAGGATTCTGAAGGAAATGCAGTGCCGTTTCGCATCGTATCCTCTGAACGCGTACGCAGACAAGTGTTAAGCCCGATTAATTTACCTGGTGTTATAGATGTGTACCGTTACGTCATTGAGTGGCAGCCGGAAATTGCTGCTTTCGGATACGCAGCCTATCGTGTGCGGCCGCATATGACAGGAGCGCAAATGATGGACGCTGTACCTTCTGTCGAACCAGCTCTTGAAAATGAATATTTGCGCGTCGATATTCGGCCCGATGGCACCTTTGATGTGACGCAAAAAGCAACAGGCCATGTGCTTCGGGGTCAGGGTCGTTTTGAGGATATGGGTGATCGGGGAGATCTATATGTATTCAGTACAATACCAGGGGATGTTCGCAAATTATGGTCTTCGCCAGTAGAGGTTGTGGAGCGTATTCAGCATGCATTGTATCAATCATACACGTATCGTTTCACGTGGACATTGCCTGCTGCTCTATCCCCGAATATGAACGCGCGACAGGCAGAGACTGAGGCTTGCACCTTTGAGGTTACGCTGCGATTGGATCGCGGAGCTGAGCAGCTGGATATGAAGGTTAAGGTAGTAAACCGCGTGAAGGATCATCGGCTTCGTATATTGTTCCCAAGTGACCAGCTTGCTTCTCGAATCATAGCCGGTGGCCAGCTGGATGCAGTTGAACGTCAGTGGGATACAGGCAAGCAGTGGAAGAGGGACGCTAATGGTCAACCTTTCTGGAAATGGGTTGCCGCTGAACGGACAAATAGCGGCGCTGCTGTTTTTGCTAAAGGGCTGCATGAGTATGAGATGATAAATGAAGGCAAGACGATGGCTATTACTTTGCTTCGCTCTGTAGAAACGATTCATCTTCGCGATGCTGTGCCGATGGTGGAGGATCGTCAGCCTAAGGGGCAATGCTTGGGTGAATGGACATTCGAGCTCTCGCTTAGACCATTCTCTACTGGGGCAGTTAGCACTACACAGCTCTACAGGGAAGCGGAGCGCTTCCATCAAGGTATGCTTGTGAAGCAGCGTACAATGGACCCCGCTAGATGGAATAAAGGTCGTGCTTGGGTACAAGCCGGCGTGCATAGCAGCTTGTTCCTTGAAGATGATCCGAATGCAGATAAGACACGGATGGCTGCTACAGATACGTACATGAATATTAACGGCGAGGTGTTGGTATCCGCGCTTAAGCGTGCGGTTGATTCAGAGGAGATCATGCTGCGTGTATACAATGTCGAGAAGCATCCAGCCTTGATGGAGGTTAAGCTGGCAAGACCTGTGGAGCGGATACAGCTTTGCAGCTTTTTGGAGGAGCTTGTCGAAGAAGAGGGCTYGGCTTCAAGTATTCAAGTTGGAATGAAAAAAATTAATACGTATGCCATAAAGCTTTAGATCTGTAATCGTTTTTTTTCTTGCAGGGAGGAGTTATATGAACCGGCTGCTCAATTTATCAGTGAAGCATCGATGGATCATGCTTATTACAGGTATCCTCATCTTCATTCTCATAGCGGGTATAGGGGTGATGTTCATGCAGCAAGCGAAAAATAAAGAAGTGAAGAGCTATGAACGTCTTATCTATTTTGATTTAAAGTCTTTTTTAGATGAGCAGCCTAGCTCGCAGCTCGCGTACGATTACTTGAAGCTGGCTACGGCGCTGCAAGGCTTAGTGAATCGTCATGATGCCGGATTGTTTTATCGATTCGAATCGAATGAGATTGCAACTGAGGCAGGCGTTGACATTGATAAGTTCTGGCTGCAGGAGCTAAGCAAGCCAGGGAAGCTGCTAGCTGATCGACCAATTACAGATTTGGATAGCTTTGAAGAGCTTATCCATACATTCGCAGAGGCATACGAAGGAGTCGTCGTATGGGATGGCGATGTGCCTGCCACAGCGAATGTAGCTTCGACAGCAGCTGGAGTTGACGGACTTTTGCCTGTTCGATATGATCTATCGCCAAATAGTCCTTATCATTTGCTTGTTAATCAGCTTAACTTTCCGATTAAGCTGGATCTCGTCGATAAGTTTACAGGAGAGGGCACTATACCGGACGTCGATCTTCCTTCCACAGGCAGCGCGAAAAATGATGCTTATCATTGGGCAAAGGCGATGTATTTGGACAAAGGAAAAACAAATCCAGCTTTATTAGCTTATGCGCTTGATGCGGTATCTTGGAATTTCAGTAATATGGATGCCCAATGGGAAAGCATTGCCCTGCCGACCAAAATGCAAGTCGGTTCAACTGCTGCGGTTCAATTGTCGGTTGTCAATACTGGCCCGAGTGAGTGGGCTTATGCCTACAATGACAGAGTTGCAACGACTGAGAACGGTGAAAATGATTTCTTATGGTCTGATTATGAAAGCGGATACTCCATTGCGGCGGGAGACCAGCGAATATTTTTGAAGGAAAATCAAATTGTTCAACCTAGTGAAACACTGCAATTATCTTGGACGATTACAGCTCCGGATACGGTTGGCACTTATACATGGAGTATACAAATGGTGCGTGAGGGCGTGTCTTATTTTGGTGAACCACTCGCTATTGCTATTGAGGTCGTTGCCGATGCAGTGAGTAATACGCCAATATTAGAGGAGTTTGCAGTGGAGATGTACTCCTATCCGGATCTGTTTAACTCCATGCTTCCGAACGCGGACTATTTTATTGCTAATAAAGCCTTTTTCTTTGATTTAAGCCCAGATGAACGAAGCTATCCAAATGATGATCGCGAGCAGCCTTTGGGCACAGATTATGAGACACTGATTGCTCTTCTTGAGAAACAGAATGAGCTTGCAGGCGAGCAAATCATTACGCTTGGCGGATTCGTTCCATGGTGGATCAAATATACGAACCATGCAGACATTGAAGCGAGTCTGGAACCGGTTGCCGCGGAGTGGAAATTTGCGGATATCATTTCTCGCTACAACATACAGAAGGATGCCGATGCGTATGGGCTTGTCGGACTGTCTAATGCTTCTGTCTATCAGCATGAGAAGTTGATTGAGCTTAAGCAGAGCAACGAGAAGGGCAATAATGGGAAAACGTATGATCCCAACACCAAATATATTGCCTTTTATATGGGGGATTACGATGCGGGCGCTTGGACTGCCGGCGCGCTGCCTGTCCTTTGGAATGACCCGAAACGAGGCGAGCTACCGCTAGCCTGGGCGCCAGTACCGGGCTTATCTAAGCGTGTGCCGCAGGTGTTCAACTATTTGTATGAGACAGCTACCGCAAATGACTATTTTGTCGCGGGTGACAACGGCGCAGGGTATTTGAACCCCATGATGCTGCTGGAGGAAAATCGTCCGGAAGGACTGCCTGATTACTTGCACGTATGGGAAGCTTACAATAAAAAATATTACGAGCAGCATGATCTCGATATTACGGGCTTTTTAATTAGCGGAAACAGTACGAAGGTGGATAAGCGGGTGCAGGAGGCATACAGCCGTTTTTCCCCAGCTGGAGTAGGCAATAATGCAGAGTTCGATGAGACTGTAGTTAATGGCACGCCTTTTTTTAAAGTTCAGGATACGTTGCTAAGTCCGATTACTGCGGATTCGCATGCGCTTGCAAATGAATTAAGCAATATTTTCACACGCAAGCAGCAATTTACCTTTTTGCGCACGATTCTGTTCAAGCCTGCAACGATTGTTGATGCGGTAGAGGAGGTTCGCAGYTTGCATCCAGAGCTAAAATTTGAGGTTGTTGATCCGTATACGTTTTTCCGTTTTTATAAGGAATCGCTCGAACGATAGGTGTATACAGGGGGTATTCCATGATCTCCGCTTAATATGAAATGTCATAAAAAATTAATTGCTGCAAAAAAACGAAAATATGTATTGACGTAACCTCGTGAAACTAATTATTATATGCACGAAAGATGATATTTCAATAATATGTAATGTCATTAAAGAAAGGGTGTAGATCATGATTAAAGGTTATCGGATCAAGGCACGCTTCAAGAGAGTTTCGAGCAGCTTGTTAGCAGTCGCATTATTGTTTGGTTTATTTGCAGGTGCTTTGCCAGTACGAGCTGAAACGGAGAGCAATGATGTTATTTATTTCGATTTGAAAGCGTTTTTAGGAACACAGCCGAATTCACAGATTGCTTACGATTACTTGAAGCTGGCTACCGCTTTGCAGGGGATTGTGAACCGTGATACAGCTCGTTTATTTTATCATTTTGAATCCAATAGTATTGCAAACTCCGCTGGGGTTGACATCGATGAATTTTGGTTTGCTGAGCTTAGTAAGCCAGGGGAGGTGTTCGAGGGTCGTAATGTCATAACAGCGACTTCATTCGAACAAATTTTGAATACATTTTCACATGAGTATGCCGGTGTGGCGGTATGGGATTCTCTCGTGCCGGCAACATCTAATGTAGTCTCTACAGCTGCCGGAGTCGATCAGCTGCTGCCTGTTCGATATGACACAACAGCTGGAAGTCCATATGATCTGTTAGTTAATCAAAAAGGCTTACCGATCGTACTCGACTTAGTTGGCAAGTTTACTGGCTCTGGCTTAATTCCAGATG
>NZ_JBFUHJ010000114.1:0-14418 GCF_056402455.1 Paenibacillus sp. P4_A7
ATCATCAACATTCAAGGTAAAGTGAGCAATTACGAGAAACTGGATGACTTCATTGAAGGGCTGTCCGTTAAGCAGCGGATTATTGCGTACACAAAAGAAGGGGATCCGATTTATTACGATTTAATACGCAAAAACGATAAGATTGAGCTGCGTTACGATACAACCAAGGATAAGTTTGGAACACCAAAGGTATATACTTATAAGTGTGAAAACCTGCAAAAAGAAGAGACGGATGTCTTGCTGTCCTATACGTTGATAGGATGCGATGGCGAGTCCAAGCAAATGGATGTTTTAAACATTCCATACGATGTAGAAGTGCAGGATGTGTTCGAGTTTGCAATCCAATATGGCGTGAACCAAAAGAATGAAATTGATACTTTTAATCAAAAGCTGATGAAGGATCTACAGAATGGCACGGTTGTAGAGGTAAGTGACTTTCAGTTTACAAAGGAAGAGCGTGCTCTTATATACAAGAAGCTGGTACTTGCTAATTACTTAACGGAGAAGAAGCTGTCAACTGCCTGCAACCAAAAGCCCCATAATAGCTACCATATGAAGGTTCAAATAAATGGAGGCAGCCTTGATTATAATTGGACAGAATGCGATAAAAGCAAGGATGGTCAAGTCATGACGAAAGTGGTTAATGAGATTATTGCGATCGTTCAAACTAAAGAAGAGTATAAGGGTCTTCCAGCCACTAAGGGTGCATACGAGTAAAACAAACGTTCTCAAACAAGTTTTATTACGTATAGAACGGGGAGACTAGCGGGGAGCCATCTATTTGAAAAAAGCCAGTATATTCTGGTACGTGGCGAGTGCAGGTACGGGGCCGTGATTTAAACGGCTACGACCGTAATGATCAGAATTCCATTATACAAGGAGCCTAAACTGGCGTAAGCAGCCGTAGTTTGGGCTTTTTTTTTATAGCCCTTTCGAGTCATAGCGAGTACCGCGCGGATGAGAGAGAATAAGAGAGCGAGTATAGATTCATAGTGAAGGTGAGGGGAACAACCTGGAGGAGATTGAGAAGAAAATTTTGTTTTGGCTGTTTGTAGCATGGGCAACTGCTGTTCTGGCAACAGCAGGTAGTTTATATTTTAGTGAGGTCATGCATTTTGCACCGTGCAGCTTATGCTGGTTTCAGCGTATATTTATGTACCCATTAGCGCTGCTGCTCGGGATTGCTTATGCGAAAGAGGATACAGGAATCATATCATATACGCTACCTCTTGTTGTAATAGGTGGAGGCTTCTCGCTTTATCACACCATCTTGCAAAAGCTTCCGCATGATTCTGCCATTGCAGCTTGTGGTCCGGTGTCCTGCCAGGGTGATTATTTGAATTGGTTTGGATTTATTACGATACCGATGTTGGCGTTAGTTGCATTTTTAATTATTTTAACGGCTCTGCTTCGCATTCGTTCACTGAATAAGCAAAGCTAACGGTTACGATTATTGTTTACGAAAAGTTGGAGCTGAGGGACGAAATGCCAATACATATTGGACCTRCTGTTTGGGACGATCATGTTCGGCTTTACGCTCTCGGCTCTTTGTGTTTTTTATAGAAAGAAAAAGATTTGCTTTTCACATCATTCTCTCATTTTCATTAGATATAATTGCAAATGACTTCGGAATGATTATCATTATCAAAATATAGCAAGACATGATCCGAGGAAATCAGCATCCAAGGAAGGAGGAGGAAGGTTGGACGCTCAGATCCTATACAAGGCCGGAAAGTATCATCGAAAGGATCGATTTAAACCTCGATCACAACGAAGCAAATACATAATACTGGAAATATTGATTCAAAGAGGAAGAATAACGTCAGAAGAACTCGCGGAACTTCTTACGACGAAAGTACAGACCGTAAGCAAAGTGACCCAGAGTCTGACCCTTAGCGGTTTAATAGTGAGGGCAGAAGAGGACGGTCAATGTATGTCCATTACGGATACGGGAATTCGGGTATGGGAGGAGGAAAGACGGGAGAGGCAAAAGAGGTTGGAATGTCACTCGAATCCTGATTTTACCGAAGAGCTTAAGCGGTCAACTGGCGCCATCGTGGGATGATGGTGAGAAAACTCACTGGATTAGCCGGACTTGTCCTTTTTATTATATTTTTACTCCTGAGCTGGCAGTTGTTCGACTTACATCAACTACTTGAACGTTTACACGTAGTAATCGTTCACCCAGGATGGCTGTTCTTCATGTTTGTCATTTATGTTCTATCTTTTGTTCTTAAAGCTGCAGCCTGGCAGGCGTAMACAGGCCGTGAACATGCAATCGGACTGTATCTTCATGGCATTTTTTATAGCTTGCTGTTCAATCACCTGCTGCCAATCAAGGTGGGCGATCTTGTACGCACAGGTATTTTAATGAAGAAGACGCGTATGAGGTGGGATAGTGCTCTACACACAGTTGTGATTATGCGATTGACGGATTTATTCGTACTCGGGATCATATCGGCCTTTGGCATGTTGTGGTTGGGAATGGCTATACCTTGGTTAGCGTTTACGATTATGGCAGCATTGCTAAGTGTTGCAGGAGTGGCCTTAAAATGGTTTCCGATTCAGCGTTGGTCATTTGCAAGCCGACACTGGGAGCAGCTGAGGGCAGTTGTGATGTCACGAAAAGGCCCATATATCCTTGGCCTTGTTGCCGTGAGTTGGATACTAGAGGCGGTAATCTTACTTGGTATAATCCGCATGGGAAACATACAGTTAAGCGCTGCTTCAACGGTTTGGGCGAACAGCGTAACGATCGGGGGCCAGATTTTTCATGTTACTCCAGGTGGAATTGGAACCTATGAGAGTACATTAAGCGGCTCGTTGGCGGTGCTTGGAGTTAGCTGGGAAGAAGCCTATGCCTCCGCTTTGCTTACACATGCTTTTAAATTCGCTGTGGCGTTTATTCTAGGTTCCTATTCGTTGATCCGAATGCCAATTGGTTTGAGCGAAGCAAAGGAATGGATCCAAATATCGCGAAAGCCTTCCATAAAAACGAATCATGCGTGTGAAAGGAAATTGTTATGAAACAAGCTTCACCTTTTGAGATTGTAGCTGCTAGATGTTGGAACCTTCTAAATGAGGGCAAGCCGTTTACACCGATTTTTGCAACATCCGTCTTCTTGCTGTATCGGTCTGATCAATGGCTGGATAGCGATTTCTGGTCAGGTGCCAGCTTAAGTCTGCTGATGATTTTACCTTTGTTCTTTTTATTCTATTACTTTGATTTTCCACTTTTTCTACGGAACTATTTATGGTTGCCGCTTGTAGGCGCGTTACTTTTATGGGATCCCCAAAACCTTTCCCTTTATGCGGCGGCAATAGGTTTGTATTTCTTCTTCACCGTGTTTTTCTGGGGAACATTTTATTACCGAATGCGAATCGGGACGTCATGGTGGAACTTTAGACGCTTCTGGAAGCTAGTGCTAAAGAACAGCGATTCGACAAGTGGTAATGCTCAGGAACAACTACCGAAGCTGCTGCTTCTACTGCTTCTATGGAATCATTTCTACATATTGCTGTTTTCCTCAGGAGATCGCTCTTGGCCCGCTGTGGATGATGTTATATTGTTGGGTATTTTCACAGCTTGCTTAGGTCTATATAGCTGGATTCTGCATGCTAACCTTTTCGATTGGAAGCCCAAAGAGACGACATTATACACAGATGGACCTGATATGACGGGGAAGGCTGTTAATGAAAAGATCATTGTGATTGTTATTGACGGCATGCGTAAGGAGCGCTTCGAGGAAGCTGATGCACCGTTTCTCAAGAAGCTGCGGCTGGAAGGAACAGAGTATACGCAGATGGAGACGGTCTATCCAGCAAGAACGGTCGTTTGTTTCTCTTCCATGTTCACCGGAGCTCATCCTAAAGACCATGGTATTCGTTCCAACATGGTATGGAAGCTGGGAATTCGGGTGGAAAGTATCTTTGATTCTCTGCGGAAGGTAGGAAAAAGAGGTCGTCTGCTTGGTATTGCCCACCTGATTGACTCAATGGGCGACGATGTGGAAAGCGTGACTGCCGTTATGCATAATGACAAAGCTGACCGCAATATCATCGAACGCTCCAAGAAGATAATGGCCGAGCAAAACCCGGATTTATTCGTCGTTCAGATGATTGCCGTTGATCAAACCGGACACAGCATGGGTGTACTGTACGATGAATATTTAGAGAAAATTGCCGAGGCGGATAAGCTGGTTGAGGAGTTTGTGGGTTGGCTAACAGATCGAGGCATGATGAATAATACAACGCTCATCCTTTGCGCCGATCACGGGCAGGCTGACGGTATCGGCGGACATGGACATCTGGATGAAGGAGAACGGTTTGTTCCATTCTTCCTGCATGGTCCTGCCATTCGTCAGGGATGTAGAATCGATGAGAGGCACTCGTTAATTTCCATGGCACCGACACTCGCTTATTTATTGGGTGCTCCTTATCCTAGCGCGAGCCGGGGGCAGGTGTTGACGGATGCGTTCAAGCGCTGATCCTCAACCTCTAGGAAATGGCTTAATGAAAAGAGGAATTCTATCTATGGAATCTATCCATAAAAAAAAGCTCGTCGTATTTATTCCGGCACACAATGAAGAGGATAACATTGCGAGTGTTATAACGCGTGTCCCGAGATTCTTTGCAACTAAGTATGATGTCCAGGTCATCGTTATCGATGATGGCTCAACCGACCGGACAGTAGCGGTGGCAAAGGAGGCAGGAGCGGATTATGTATATTCCTTCGGGAGTAACAGAGGCTTAGGTGCTGCTGTTAGAGAGGGATTGAAGCAATGCTGCCTGCTGGATGCGGATATTGGTTTGATGATTGATGCTGACAACGAATACCCGCCCGAGCAAATTCCAGAGGTTGTTGCTCCAATTATGGATAGAGCGGCAGACTACACGTTCGGTTCACGATTTAAGGGAAGCATTGCAGGGATGAAGCTGCATCGCCGTCTAGGAAATTACTTGTTTACGCTGCTTCAGTCTGTGCTGCTTCGCAAATGGATCTATGACGGCCAATCCGGCATGCGAGGCTTTTCTCGGGAAGCCATGGAGTGCGCGGAAATTATTCACGATTACAACTATGCCCAAGTGCTAACTTTGAATCTACTGAGGAAGGGCTTTCGTCTCCAAGAGGTTCCCATTGCTTACAGGGTGAGAACACAAGGTCAGTCCTTCATTAAATTTCGTCAATATATCACTTCCGTCATACCGGCTATTTATAAGGAAATGAAGCGGCCTGCCCTTCGCGGCTTATACCTTGCCCGAAACAAGCAAGTCCATGAAACATCGGGTCAGCAAGTGTAACGGTAACCGGACTAGGGGGAGGTCAAGGAATTGTGCAGCGACTCGTTCGCTATTTATCGTTAAGCGCTGCTTATATCATCCTTATAGTACTCTTTGTCTATAATTTGCTYTTTGCCAGTCCATTTGTACGCTCTTGGGACGAGGTGGATTTTGTACTCGCAGTGGATCGGTACGACTTGCTCGCGATGCAGCCTCATTTTCCGGGATACCCGTATTTCATTGCGGGAGCAAAGCTGGTTCATGAGTGGGTAACTAACCCGGTCCAATCCTTAATCATTTGGAATGCAGTGCTTGCTTTAAGCTCAGCAGTCCCTATTATTTTATTAGCCAGGCGATACATAGGGCTGGCTCCCGCAATATGGGCAGCGGTAGGCGTTCTATCGGTGCCGTACTTATGGCTAATGGGCTCGCGGCCTATGTCCGAATGTGCTGGCATTGCTGTGCTCTGGTGGTATCTCTGGAGTGTACGATGGGCTGCAGACCGTCCCCAATCCAACTCTCGGCTGGGGGCAGCGTTACTATTGTTTAGCCTTCTAATGGGTATTCGATTATCTTACTTCCCATTTGGCATTGCCTTGGTACTGCTGCTTGTCTACCAATATACGAGTCTTATGGACAGCCGTATTAGGCTTCGAAGATTGATTATGTCGATTGCCGCTGCTGGAGGTGCCCAGCTCATTTGGATTGGTGGACTCATACAGTCTGAGGGTACGCTGTTAGGTTTCTGGAAGCTGTCCATAGCATTCGTTTCTGGACATTTCTCCGAATGGGGAGGCGGGGTTGCAGACTCGAAGGTACCAATGGGTACACGCTTTGTAACGCTAGTCGCCGATCACCTGATTCGCGATGTGTGGTTTAGCCGTTCGACAGCACTTGCTGTACTTTATTTGCTGCTTTTAGCTTTGATGGCTTTGGGCATGTGGAAGCTAAGAGGCAGCATACTGGCTGATCCAGCAGATAGAAAATTCGGAAAATGGCTGTGGGTTTGTCTTGCAGCATATGGAGTATGGGTTTTATTAGGTCAAAACATTGAAAAGCCTCGCCATATTGCACCAATAGCTGGCCAAATGCTTTTGGCGCTTTATGTTACAGCTTTAAAAACAGCGCAATTATTAGGTAGGTCTTCGGACTTCATCCGAGGTTTGCAGTGGAGTAATGCTGCAGCAGCTGCAATCTATCTTTCCTTTGCTGCCGTACTGTTCGTTCAATTTATAGTTGGAGGACAATTGATTAAGCTTCAAGCCCAGCAAAAGCCTGCTGTCTATCAATTGAATGACTTTATGGGAACATTGGAAYATCCGCTTGTTCTATACACATGGGAAGAAACTCGGGTACTCCGCTATTTACAGGCTGGATATGAACATCGAAAAATTTTAACATTTGATTATTTTCAATCACTAGCGAGGACGGGGACCGGACAACGGATATTTTTGACGGATCATGTATGGAGTGGTTTTTTGCAGCAGAATGTCAATGCGGGAGAGCATGTTATCCCCATTGCCCAATTTGTCTCAGAGGATTTATTTGACCCGGTCTACTCTCGGATTACCCTTTACGAATGGATTATACCGGAGGAGCTCCAAAGGGAAAAAGATTAAGACAGAAGGAGAGTGTGCAAGTGTCAAGATGGTTTCGAAGCGGGCTGGTGGTGTTTGCATTATTGTTATTGCTCTCTCCAGCTCAGGTTTTAGCGTACTCCTATGGGGATGCGAATACGGAGGATGTAGCTGAAACTTTTAAGATCATTGTCGGTGCAGTCGGCGGGAATAAGCCAGATTGGAAAGTTGTTGAAGAGGCTCACAAAGTAAGGCGTTCGGAGATCAAATCACATTTTGGTGAAGCAGTTGCGGTTACCCTCGATAAGAACATAGAAGCGAAGGATAGCAAGCTGTTAGTAGCTAATTACAAGGCTGTTCTAGTTATGAATCTGGATAGACGCTTTACGTATGCTCTGAAGGATGTGAGTGACTATGCCGGATCTAAGCTCCTTTTGGCCAAAGCGAAGGCAACCTTTGATACGTTATCTCCATATATGAATGCCGGAACGGACGATATCAATCATGCATTCGATGATGCCTTGGAGGCACTCGGCAATCCCGGTTTGTTTGGGGTAGGGGAGAAGGAGGCCGATCCGGAAACCTTTAAACAAAAGGTCAACTTTATTTACGGGAAAGTGAAGCCGCAGTTTCCTTACAAAGCTTATGTTAAGCCGGCGGCTACAGACTCAAACGAGGAGAAGCCAGTCAAGGAGCCTGCCGCTACTCAGAAGCCTTCACCAAGCAAGGCGCCTATTACTACCGTTAAGCCTTCGTCAAGCGTGAAGCCGAATGCCTCCGATAAGGGCGAAGCAGCTGCTTCACCAACACCAAGCTCGACTCCAAGTCCCGATCCGGAGGCATTGGTATCGGCAAGCCCTGAAGCAGAACCTACGGGAGAGGGGGCAATAACGGAGGAAACAGGGGGTGATACTACAGCATCTGCCGCATCCGGTAACGAAGAAACATCGGAACAAGTATTAGATGAGCCTTTATCCTCTGAGCCAACGATCGCCGTATCTGAACAAGCGGCGCAGGAAGAAGGGCATGCTCCGATGGAGCGAACTGACAAAACGAATTCATTGGTCACGGTATTCGTTATCGTGGGGGTTATTATTGTTGGTGGTGGAGTTATATGGTTTATTCGTAAAAAAGGTTTATTATAAAAAACTTAATTTAGGAGAGATGAAAATGCGTAAATTATTATCTATTGTAGTCAGTCTATCATTAGTTTTTTCTTCCGTCTTTATGTTGGCTTCAGCTGTCAGTGCAGAATCTAAATTCAAAATTACGGAGGATACGGCTATCGCCGCCCAAATAAAAGCCTTCGTGGATATCAAAGCTTTATTCACGGACAAGACGGATCTAAAAGCGGTTAAACAATTTTACGTGGATAAGTTCCAAACGGATGTTAAACGAATTGACGCAACAATCAAGCCTGACGATCCGAAAATCGATGAGAATATTTCTTTCGTGTTAGACAATGCCATTAAAGGCACGCTTCATGTGAATCAAGCTAAGCAAGCAGTAGACAAAGGGCTTCAATGGTACTTCTATTTCAATTTACGTGATTTGATAAGCAATAAGGTCAGACCAGCACTGGCGAAAGAAGATTTCAATACCGCAAAGACAGAATTTTACAAAGTCGTACAAATTTATGAAGGTGTCATTCAGAGTACAGTTACCAAACGTGATGGAACGTACGGGCTTGATATGGTCGGTATTCTGAAAGGAACAATCGAGCAATTGCTGACAGATCTTGAAGAGAAGAATGCTAATGATTTCAACGTGCATCGCCAAGTTTTGGATAAAACAATAATCAAAACATACGCGCTTGCAACATTCACGTATGCAACGAATATCCCTACGAAGCCTGTTGCTGACCAGCCGACTGCCGTTACGGAAGGCTACTTCCTTTACCTTCCTGTATACACCTATTTAAGAGGTGGAAGCGTGGAGGATGCTGACTACGTTTTWAAAGCATTCGCATMAGGGGACGCAAGTAAAGTGGATAAAGACAAGATACAGGCAGCTCTACAGCGAACGATGATTGGTAAAGTATCTGAGTACGTAACGAACGCATTTACGAAATTAGCTGCGGGTGATCTGCAGGGAGCACGCGGTTATGCAATGGAAGGGAATATGTTCTTGTCTACGCAGGAAGTATTCTTTACCAAGGAAGAATATGCGGCAGCCGTAGCGTATGCACAGCAGTTTGCTAAAGCTATCGACATGTCCGATCTTCCAAAAGCAAGAACTGCCTCTTTTAACATGCTGAAGTATCTCGCAGCCAAAGACGGCACTCAAATTACTGTTAATGAGAAAACGTACAAAGTAGACGGGCAGTCCCGCACGGCGGCAAGTGCACCATATATCAATAAGAAGACTTACCGGACACTTGTTCCTGTTCGCCTAATTGCGGATGCGATCAATGCCGAAGTAAGCTACGAGCATAATACGAAGACCGTTACCATTGTTAAAGACGGCAAAAAAACCGAGCTTAAAGTTGGCTCCGATCAAATCGTTCAAGACGGGAAGCTTAACGAAACGATTAAGCTGGACCAGCCGGTCGTAGTGGAGAACGGCAGCTCATTTATTCCACTACGTGCGGTCGCTGAGTTGTTTGGAAAAGGTGTTTTTTACGACAAGAATGAAATCATTATACTCAGATAATCGAAAGTCCATTTTCGGGAGACGCCTACGCATATCGCGCAGGTGTCTTCCGCCATTATATTCAACGTAAAGAATGGAGGTTTAAGAATGAATGTACAGTCCTTTCTAATTACGTTTCGTGAAGCTCTCGAAGCTATTTTGATTGTGGGTGTCATCATGATGTATCTAAAGAGGATCGGTCAGACGCAATGGAACAAATGGGTATGGGTCGGAGTTATCCTCGCGCTGGCAGCGAGCTATGGTATTGCACTGGTGTTTCAAACGGTGTTAACTGGATTCGCAATSATGGGCAGCCAAAATTATTTGAAGATTGGAATTATGCTCGTCTCGTGCGTACTGCTTTCACACATGGTTTTATTCATGAGCCAGCAGAGCCGCAATTTGCAGGGCCAGGTGGAGAATAAAATATCAGCTATTCTTACCGTTGGTGGTGTGATGAATATGATTATCCATTCGTTTCTGGTTGTGGTAAGGGAAGGTGTGGAGACCGTATTTTTCTTCGCCGCGATTACTGGAGGAGATATTCAAAAAGCACTGCAAAGCTGGGGGGCGTTGTTTGGCCTCCTATTAGCTTTCGTTGTGGGCTTTCTCTTTTTTAAAGGTACAAAAAGGATTCAACTTAAAACCTTTTTTCGTATCACCAGTATCTTCCTCATGATGATTGCAGGAGGACTTCTAGTACAAGCTGTTGGGATCATGCAGGATCTTGGAATGATGGGTACGGTATTTAAAACACCTGGCGGCGAGGTTGGTGAGATTTACAACATAACGGCTTTTATGCCAGAGCATCCATTGGACGAAACGCAATATATTCGCGATACCGGCGAACAACCAATGATTAACGGGCAAATCGGAATTTTCTTTAAAGCATTTCTCGGTTATACACAAAACCCGTCCGTAGAAGAATTTGTCCTCTATTGGGCATTTTATCTGATTATCCTCGTTCTGCTTGGCTTGCAGAAAAAGCGATATGAGAATATCAATCGACAGAGCCGTTATAAGGAGTGTGGAAAAATTGAAAATAGGAATAATTGGTTTTGGCCATGTCGGTAAAGCGATGTTTAAACAATTCCCGGATGCGACGGTTTATGATGGGCCATTGGGAATAGGGAACCGGGAGGAGCTTGCCTGCTGCGATGCTGCATTTATTTGCGTACCTACTCCAGAAGGGGCGGATGGAAGCTGTGATACAACTCTTGTGAAAGAGGTTCTGTCTTGGCTGGATGCTTCGGTAATCATTATTCGATCTACCGTTCCTGTAGGTTTTACCGACAGCCAGATTAGAGATACGGGCAAAAGGATCGTCTTTCAGCCCGAATATTATGGAGAAACGGCAGCGCATCCGTTCGCAGAACTCTCAGCGAGAAGCTGGCTGACGCTTGGTGGTGCTGTAGAGGACGTCAATCTTGCTGTAAAAGCTTATCAAAGCGTATGTAATGCAGAGGTTAAGTTTGTATTAACGGAGGCTCGTACTGCTGAGTTAGCGAAATATATGGAAAACTGCTATCTAGCGTTGAAGGTAACTTTTTGCAATGAGTTTTACGATATCGCTCAAGCATTCGATGTTGATTATTCCAGACTGAGGGAAGTATGGCTAGAAGATCCTAGAATAGGAAGAAGTCATACCTTCGTATATGAGGACAATCGTGGCTTTGCTGGCAAGTGTCTTCCTAAGGATTTGAACTCCATTCTCCATCAAGCTGGTGAGAAAGATTTGAATGTAGGATTAATGCACGCCCTGCGGCTGAGGAACGAGCAATTTATTAAAAACAATGATTGATTGCTGTACGGTTTTCGAATAGAATAGTCTAATACATAATAATGATAATCATTTTCATTTAAAGAAAACAAATCCTATATTCATGTTGCAGCCACTATAAAAACATGGAGTTAGCCTTGTGGGGGGAGAAGGCGTAATGAAAAGAGTATTGCTAATTGAAGACGAGAAAAATATGTCGCGATTTATCGAGCTTGAGCTTCAGTACGAGTCTTTCACAGTAACCGTTGCTTCTGAAGGCAACACGGGGCTGCATTTTGCACTGAATGAAGATTGGGATATTATTCTTCTTGATATTATGCTTCCTGGTATGGACGGTCTCGAGATATGCCGGCGGGTTCGTTCACATAAACACACGCCGATTATTATGCTAAGTGCTAGAGATAGCGTATCTGAACGTGTATTCGGGCTGGATTGTGGGGCAGACGATTACTTGCCAAAACCATTTGCCATTGAAGAATTGCTTGCACGGATGAGAGTTGTGTTCCGAAGACAACAAGAGTTGTACAAGGAACATGAGAAGGATCGGCTACCCATCCTCACCTATTCGGATCTGATTTTAGACCCGAATAGGAGAATGGTTAGCCGTGCGGGTTTGCCAATCGAACTGACCAAGCGCGAATATGATCTGCTCCTAGTATTTTTAAGCAATACGAACCGTGTGCTTGATCGTGAGACATTGTTGGATAAAGTATGGGGCTATGAAGTAGCAGTTGATACAAATGTTGTGGATGTGTACGTAAGGTATCTGCGCCGCAAGATCGATAATCCCGGTGAATCCAGCTACATACAAACCTTGAGAGGCATTGGATATGTGATGAGAAAATGAGCTTGAAAAAATGGACGGGCTTCTACTTTCGAATGCCGATTAAGTTCAAGTTGACTTTAGGGTCAACCCTGTTAATTATGGTACTGTTTGTAGGATATAACACACTGCAGTACATTATTATGGAAAAATGGATTATTCATCGTGAGAAAAAGAACGTGCATCAGAGCATGAATGAAATTCTGAACTATTTTCTCGAGCAGGAAGTGGAATTTAAACCAGAGAACCTGACGCACATCAGGCAGTATCTGGATAAAATTAATAGGGATGATCAACGGATCCGCATTATCGGAGCAGATAATGTTCCTATTCTAACGATAACCAATAACGTGCCGAACAATTGGATTGAGCCATATTCAATCTCGCGGCAAGAAGTCGGTATTTACAGTCGGGACGGTTATTCCCAGCTAATCATGAAAAGTCCTATAACCATTTTTAAATTTTCCGGATCAGTCGAAATTGTTAAGAGCCTATCTCAATTTGAGGAAATGACAAAAACAATTTCACAGGTAATGTTTTATTTTGCTCTTGGCGCAGTTGTCTTAAGTTTTTTGGTAGGTTGGTTGCTTACACGAAATTTGCTCAAACCGTTGCAGGCAATGGCTCAGACTATTAGAGACATCAATAGCAAGGGGATGCAGGAAAGAATGCGACCTGCTTTAAATGGAGATGAAATTTCAACTTTAATGATTATGTTCAACGACATGATGGATCAGGTAGAAGATTCGTTCCAGCAGCAAAGCAGATTTGTAGAAGATGCTTCGCACGAGCTTAGGACGCCGGTAGCCATCATTGAAGGGCATTTGTCTCTACTCCGACGATGGGGAAAGGAGGACCCTATTATTTTAGGAGAATCGCTTGATGCCTCTCTTCAGGAGTTTGCACGACTAAAAGGGCTTGTGTTGGAATTACTAGCTTTATCTCGCGCTGAGCAGGACACTCGCGTCTTCGAATCGTTGCTGATGAATCCTGCGGATGCAATAGGAAGCATAATTAATCGTTTCTCTCTGATCCATCCTGATTTCTGTCTGGAAACCGACTTGAAGCGGCTTGATGGTACGAGTTTGATGATTTCCAACGAACATTTGGAGCAAATTTTACTCATTATATTAGATAATGCGATCAAATACTCTCAACAGAATAAAGTCATATGGGTCAAAGGCTACGTGAGTGAGAATCACATCGCTATTGAAATCAGCGATTTTGGGATGGGAATTCCTGCAGAGGATTTACCGTACGTTACGGATAGATTTTATCGTGTAGATAAAGCAAGAAGCCGTGATCAAGGCGGTAATGGATTAGGTCTTGCGATTGCCAAGAGGTTGGTTGATCTCCATCAAGGCACGCTTGCCATCCGTTCCAAGGAGCTTTCCGGTACGACGGTAACTATCAACTTGCCTTGTTAATTTACGAACATAAATCGGGTAAGTTAAATGATTGAGGAGGGAGAATTTTGAAAAAATTGTCGATCGTTTTATTTCTTTCCATTGTCTGTACAGCATGCGGGCTTGGAGGAATCAGCGGGGAACCTCAAAATCATTCCGAGCAAGATGCTAAGACCCAACATGAAGTGAGAGTAACGAGCGCGGAACACGGTGATGTGACTGTATATACGGCAAGGCATTATGAAGCCGATTCCTTATTGTTCGAAGCCTTTACGAAGCGTACCGGTATAAAGGTCAATGAGATCAAAGGCACAGCGGAGGAATTAGTCGCGCGGATAAAGAGGGAGGGAGAGAATTCCGAGGCGGATTTATTCTTTACCGTGGACGGTGGTGTACTAAACTATGCCAAGCGCGAGAACATACTTCAACCTCTCCAATCCGAGGTGATCAACCATCAGGTTCCGGATAAATGGCGTGATCCGGACTATTTCTGGATTGGAGTTGCTACGCGGGCTCGGGTAATCGTGTATGCAAAGGATAGAGTTAAGCCAGAGGAATTGTCGACTTACGAGAGCTTGACCGATAAAAAGTGGAAAGGCAGGGTGCTGGTCAGATCCTACTCCAATCTCTATAACCAGTCATTGCTTGCTTCATTTATTGCAATAAACGGAGAAGATCAAGCAGAAAAGTGGGCTAGTGGAATCGTGAACAACTTCGCGCGTAATCCGGAAGGCGGAGACCGCGATCAGGCCAAGGCCATTGCTGATGGGATAGGTGATGTGGCTATCATGAATACTTATTATGTCGGGCAGCTTGCCGCATCTAAGGATGAGGAGGAAGTTCGAGTAGCGGAAGGCCTTGGTGTCTTTTTCCCCAATCAGGAGACGACAGGGACTCATCTCAACATCAGCGGAATCGGAC
>NZ_JBFUHJ010000115.1:0-14329 GCF_056402455.1 Paenibacillus sp. P4_A7
CAGTTCAGTCTCTGAAGATGCCGCTGGCATAACCTTAACCTCCCCAACTGAAAATCCTATATCCACCGAACAAACACCTCAACCAAACGTTAATAAGCAGCCCATATCGCCAACTTCTGAACCAATAACTGCTGAAACTGCAGGGCCAAGCATGAAATACCGAATGAATGAGGTGTATCGTTTTGTTCCAATTGATAAAACAACGACTGACAAGGCGGTGCTGCTCACCTTTGATGATGGTCCAAAAGATGAGACAGTATTAAAAAGCATACTTGATACGCTTGACAAGCATGAGGCTAAAGCGATATTTTTCGTCAATGGGTACCGTGTTAAGCAAAATCCAGAGCTCTTAAAGCTCATTTTCGACCGCGGTCAAACAATCGGCAACCATTCCTGGGACCACAACGATTTAAAAAAAGAGACGGCTGAAGTCATCGAACAGCAAATCGGAGATTTGCAAACCCAAATAGAATCGCTTGTCGGTGTAACGCCAAAATTTTTCAGACCTCCTTACGGCTCAGCTGGGGATGTGGTGAAAGAAATCGCAAAAAACCACGGCATGTTATTCATGACGTGGTCTAATGGTTCGCTAGATTGGGATAAATCAGCCAAAAATAAGCCGGATGAAGTGATTCGAAATGTAATGGAACAGCTTCATCCAGGCGCAAATATATTGATGCATGAGTTGCAATGGACAGCTGATGCATTAGATGAATTGCTGAACAAGCTTGAAAAAGAAGGGTACAGCTTCATCGCCCCTTCAACAATCGATGTTACTGACTAAATTTAACACCATACCAGAATAAACCACCAACTAAACAAACGAACATGACAAACAATAAATTATAATACCATTTAGTCACTTTTTGAGCGCTTGATGGAAATTTTTTGCGTCTTGGCGGTAGAGCTTCGAGTTCATTGGATTCCATTCCAATGCTGGACGGCTGTGCCGCCTTTTCTTGTTGTCCTGTAGCTCGGGAATTACCAAACTTCTCTTTCCTGCTCATGACTCCCTCCTGAATCTAATAATTAGTCCCATTATGAAATCAATTACAAAGTGCGCAATTATAGGTGCCCATATGGAACCAGTTTGAATATAAATCCAGCCAAGCCCGTAACTGATGGAGAATACTAAACCAGTAGGAATCCAGTGCCGTAAGTATCTCACATGAATGGCAGCGAAAACAATACTTGTCCAATACGGTCCTATCGCATGCTGGATTGCACCGCGAAATAGTAATTCCTCACAAATCGCTACTACAAATGATAAAAGGGCGATATGCCAAATGGGACGGTCACGAAAAATTCGATCATTTACTCCGCCATCATCCGCCGCTTCTTCCGGTACCCAACGGGAAATGATTAAATCAACCGCTATAACTAAGCCTGCAAAAGCCAATCCCCATATAATAAACTTATACTCATTTGGAATAGCAAATAAATGAATTGGATTTTGGTGCTGAAATAAAATCCATATTAAACCGATAATAAAAGTAAGTCCCTGAGTCGTGTATAAATTAATTAGAAGCATACGGTCATCCAACTGATCTACCGTCACCTTGCGAATACGAATGTTTTTGATGTCAAATTTCTTCATTTCTTCCCGCCTGTCTGGAATGTTCGTATTTTCTTTTTCGACCTTTTCACCTATACTAGTTACACAATTCGACAACATAACTTTTATGCATAGAGGGAGATAGAGATGGAAAAAAGATTAACGACTACCGCAATGTTATTTAGTGTTGGATTTGTATTTATGCTCGTTTGTACGGTAGGAGCCTTTTTCTACGGCATCCAAATTGGTTCATCCAAAATCGAATCGAAGTACGCAGCAAAAGAAGAATTGAAATTAGCAACTGTTACTATTAGTCCCTATCAGCAGCAAGATTTAGTTTCATTCTATCATACTGTATTTTTACCTTACCGTGAATTTCAGAATGAATGGTTTGCCGCTATCAACAAATTATCGCAGGGAAAAACGATTGAAGCAACATCGTTGTTTAAAAATTTATCCAGCTTAGCAGATTCCAAGGCTAAAGAAGCAAGCTCAGTAGACATGCAGAAATCACCTTTGCTTGGACAAGCTCAGACCAGTTACATACGCAGTCTAAAGCTATTTAAAGATGTATCTAGCAAAACAGCAACAAGTGCAAAGACACTAAGCAATCACGATTTAGAGAATTACATAGAACAAGAAAAAACATATCAAGCCGCTACACAGCAAGCATTAATTGCGCAGCAAGCTTATTATTCCGCCATGTTAAAATGGGCCTCATCGGTTGACCTAAACATACCGTCCGAATATAAAGCGGTGGCGCTGCTTGAACTTACACTATGGCAGAAGCTTCCTCTCACTGTCAAAAATAAACTGATGGCTGATCAGCTAATGAATCGCAAAAAGCTAATTACATACTACCCTCAAGATTTAACAAGTCGGGTGGACGAATTCATAATGTCAGGTCAAGCAACAAAAATGAAGCTTCATACGTTGTCAGCGGTTGTCGATCTGCTCGTCAATACGGAAGCGGTACGAACGGGCGATTTTACAACAAGCAAATCCCGTCTTTATCAGGACGCAACTCTTCCCCAACTGCCGTTTTTTTACCCAGATACCAAATAACTACTTCATTTAAATTTATTAATCAAATTTATTAATCATATTGAAATCCTTTTAACGAGGCTACAGCCGACATCCMGCCAATCACATTATGGAGGTCGCTGTAGCCTTGTTCTTCTAAATAATTACATACAGCAACGCTGCGGACACCATGTCCACAAACAATATAGATTGGTTTGTCTGCCGCCAGCTCACTAAGCCTTACTGGGATTGTATTCATCGGAATTAAGGCTGAGCCTTCAATGTGGTAATACTCCCATTCGTATGGCTCTCTCACATCTATCAACTGGTTTGAATCTATTTGTCCATTCTCAATTAATTCAAGTACTAGCTCAGGTGTTACATCCTGCCATTTTGTCATCTATGTATACCCCCAATGTCGGATTTTGTTATCAATGATGCTAGAATCATATCGAAATTTTCACATTTCAGCAAGTTTGAGCATTGCATTTGCCCACTCCCTTGCTATAAAATAGAAATGTCCGATTTTGTTGAACTAAAATGAATCATGTTAGATGATCCAACTCTTGTCCCGCTGCTGCACAACGGTGCCGGGTCGAGGGTTTTTCTGTTCATATTAAGCGAAGCACATTAGCTTCGCCCCAATTTAGGAGGCATATCTCACATGTTTAAAGTGTTAGTTTCCGATCCAATCAGTGATCTAGGTATCCAGCAGCTTGTTGAGGCGGCAGATGTCGCAGTAGACAAAAAGCCAGGTTTAAGCGAAGACGAGTTGGTCGCTATTATCGGCGAATACGATGCATTGCTCGTTCGCAGCCAAACACGTGTTACAGCAAAAATTATGGAAGCTGGAAAACAGCTGAAAGTAGTAGGTCGTGCAGGTGTAGGTGTAGACAACATTGATCTAGACGCTGCAACTCAGCGCGGAATCATTGTTATCAACGCACCAGACGGCAATACAATTACAACATGTGAGCATACTTTTGCAATGATGATGGCATTAGCCCGTCATATTCCGCAAGCGTACATGAAGACTGTAAATGGCGTTTGGGATCGCAAAACCTTCCTAGGTGTTGAGCTTCGCGGCAAAACACTTGGCGTACTTGGTATGGGACGTATCGGCAGCGAGGTTGCCAAGCGTGCAAAAGCTTTCGGCATGGAAATCTTAGGTTATGACCCGTTCATGACAGAAGAAAGAGCAGAGAAAATTGGTATAAAGCTCGCTAGCGTTGATGAGATCGTTCGTCAAGCTGACTTTATGACTGTTCATACTCCGCTTACACCTGAAACTCGTCATATGATTGGCAAAGCTCAATTTGACGTAATGAAACCTGGTATGCGTATCGTTAACTGCGCACGGGGCGGAATTATCGATGAAATCGCATTGGTTGATGCCGTTAATAATGGTGTAGTTGCTGGAGCAGCATTTGACGTTTTCGAAGTTGAGCCTCCGGCTCCTGATCACCCATTTTTGACTCATCCATTAATAATCGTAACCCCTCATCTTGGCGCTTCAACTGTAGAAGCACAAGAGAATGTTGCCATTGACGTATCGGAGCAAGTACTCCATATCCTGCGTAATGAGCCATTTATAAATGCAGTTAACATGCCTCCGATTCCAGCAAATCTTCAGAGCATACTGCAGCCTTATTTTACTCTAGGAGAAAAACTAGGCAGCTTTATCGCACAATCCACCGAAGGTGCTGTACAAGAGATCGTCGTAAGCTATGCTGGCGAGCTTGCTGAGGTAGATACACAACCGTTAACTCGTCATATTGTTCGCGGCGTGCTAGCACATCACCTTGGTTTGGAGCAAGTAAACATCGTAAACTCCATGCATTTGGCGAAGAGCCGTGACGTAAATATCGTCATACAGAAATCACATACTTCCAAGGACTTCACAAACCTTGTTACGGTTTCACTTCGTACCAAGAAAGAAGAACGTGTCGTTGCAGGTACATTATTGACAGGTTATGGACCTCGCATTGTTCAAATCGACAAGTTTACTGTTGACCTTACACCAGAGGGTAACCTTATACTTATTTCACACAATGACAAGCCGGGTATTATCGGCCGTGTCGGAACGCTTCTTGGCAATAACGATGTCAACATTGCCACTATGCAAGTAGGTCGTCAGCTTGTAGGCGGCTCGGCTATCATGGTTCTTAGAGTGGATAAAGGTACTCCGAAGGATGTGCTCATTCAATTAACAAGTATGCCTGAGCTCAACACTGCCAAAGAAATTACACTTATTTAAATGAATATATAAAACAAGCCAGTCGGTTAATCCGACTGGCTTGTTTTGTTTCACGAACAACAAGAATAAACTGCTACTTTCAACAAAAAGAGCGTATCAATTAGATACGCTCTGACAACTATTGATGTGCTTCGACAGGCAGCAGCAATGTGAATGAAGTACCTACTCCTACTGTGCTGTCGACTATAATCTGACCATGATGCAGATCAATCATATTTTTGACGATAGCTAGACCTAGTCCAGTACCGCTGGATGAACCGCGTTTCCGCGCTTTGTCCGCTTTGTAGAAGCGTTCAAATATAAAAGGCAGGTCTTCGGTCGGTATTCCCTGTCCTTCGTCAGTCACCTTTAGCTGGACATACGGAACGAGATGACTTGACGTATTTTCTTCTCCTGATAATACAATGGAATTTCCTGATGATGTGTGCCGCAAGGCATTATCGAGTAAATTCGTAAGCACCTGCTCCAGTCGATCCTCATCAGCTTCCTTCACGAGCAAAGGCTGTCTAGGTAGCTCACTTAATAACTTCACCCCGCGTTCCTTCGCATACGCTTGAAACTTGCGGTGAACGCGTTTAACCACATGTCTTAAATCAACTTCTTGAAAGTTCATCTCGACATGTCCAGCTTCCATCCGGGCAATATCAAGAAAATCATTCACCAGTCTGCCCATACGAAGCGATTCATCATAAATAACTTGTACGAGCTCCTTCCGCTCTTCATTTGACACGACGATGTCATCTAGCAAAGCTTCGCTATAACCTTGCAGCATGGACAACGGCGTCCTAATCTCATGCGAAATATTTGCCACGAAGTCTCTCCGCATCTTCTCAAGCTTGTGCTCCTCAGTTACATTACGGATTACAGCTACAGCTCCCCGAACGACACCCTTTGATTGCAAAGGCGCCATTACGATCGACCATACGTTGCTATGCACATGGACCTTGTCTGTAGCATCGCTTCCCTCTTCCATAACCTTCTGGAACAACTCACGCATCGGCATCGGCACATCGGCATATGCCGCTGCCCCTACTTGATCCTCCTGCCATACAAGTTCCAGACCAGACCATTGATTAATGAGCAAGTGACCGCTTGGATTTGTTAAGATGATTTTGCCTTCTGCGTCAAATGTAATAACAGAATCACCCATGCTGCGTAAAACGCTCGCTAAATGGTTTTTCTCATGATTCAGATCATGAATAAATTTATCTAACTGACCTGTCATATGATTAAATGTATTTGCTAACTCGCCAATTTCATCAGAAGACCGTATATTAACMCGAATACTGTAATTTCCTTGAGATACTGAATCCGCAGCATTTTTCAATTGAAGCAAGGGCTGTTGAATTTTTTTGGACAAGAAAAATGCAAAAAAGGTCGACAGTAAAAAACCGATTATCGCCGTGAAAACAAAAAGCATTTTCACTTGGTAAGCATTGTCATCGACCCAATGATCTACATATTGCAGAAGAAAAGCTCCCACTATTAGTAATACGACAGCTACGAGCAACATAATTGTCGCCCATAGCTTGCCTACTACACTATGCCATAATAAACCGGCTACTCTATTCCACATCTTCATTTACTTCGGAACCTCAAGCTTGTAGCCTAYGCCCCAAACCGTCGTGATCATCGATGCTGCATCTGGAGATACTTTGTTCAGCTTCTCACGCAACCGCTTTACATGCGTGTCTACGGTTCTTAAATCACCGAAAAATTCATAATTCCAAACATCCTTCAGCAATTCTTCACGGGAGAACACTTTATCCGGCGATACCGCCAAGTAATGAAGTAATTCGTACTCCTTAGGAGTCAAGCTTACCTCTTGTCCGCCAGCAGTTACCCGGTGAGCATCATGCTCAATGATTAGATGCGGGAATACGATATTATTGCTGGAATTAATTTCTTTAGTGAGAAAAGCTGTAGCTGATGAACGACGCAATATCGCTTTAACACGATATATCACTTCTCTAGGGCTAAATGGTTTTACGACATAATCATCAGCACCAACCTCAAAGCCTTGGACGCGGTTCATTTCTTCACCCTTAGCAGTGAGCATAATAACCGGAGTTGCTTTGACTTGACGCAGTCTTGAGCAGACCTCTATACCATCTATTCCCGGAAGCATTACATCCAGTAGGATAAGCGCGTAATCTGTATTTGAGGCCAGTTTAAGTGCAGTTTCTCCATCTTCAGCCTCATCAATAGTGTAGCCTTCTTTTTCTAAATACATTTTGAGCAAACGACGAATTCTCTCTTCATCATCAACGACCAATATACGGCTCGAGTAATCAGACATACGGCATTGCTCCTCTCCAATTAAAATCTATGTGCCAGAATATGAATGCAAACCTGCTATAACTAAATTAACACCTATTAGAGTGAACAAAATAATTACGAAACCAATAACTGCCAGCCACGAAGAACGATGTCCTTGCCAGCCGCGCGATAACCGGAAATGCAAGTATGCACTGTAATATAACCATGTGATGAGCGCCCAAACCTCTTTTGGGTCCCAGCCCCAGAAACGTCCCCATGCGATGTTCGCCCAGATCATTGCAAAAATGAGCGCACCGAGTGTAAATATAGGGTATCCAATTGCAATGGCTCTATAACTTATTTCATCTAAATCTTCCGGATCGATCCCTTCTAGGGCCGGATGAATAACTGCTCCAAGCGGTTTACGGAACAATAAACGAAGTAAACCATAGAGTAACGAGCCTGCAATAACAGACCATACGACGGTATTCAGCTTTCTGCCTGAGTTTACGCCGCTCATCCAATCAGGTGCTTCGAAAAGCGCATTGTTCATTCCAAGGAAAGACTCATACTTCACTACATTGCTGTTGTATGGTTTAACGATAGGCGGAAGTGTGTAATCAACTGTTTCCGTTATCGTTTGTTCAATACCTTTAGCATCGATTATCGATTTCTCTTGTGTAAACTGTGCTTCGTAACCCATACCGCGGAATGCGAATACGGCTATGATGAATCCTACGATTAAAACAATGGAATAGATCGAGAACTCCAACCAAAACTGTGCTCTGCGATCCTCTTTCGTTTTACCCTTGAAGTCAATCACTCGCAGCAAGTACATTAGGCCTGCAGCGAAGCCTACTGCCATAAATGCTTCACCTAACGCAGCCGTTGTAACATGAACCTTAAGCCAGTAGTTATTAAGTGCCGGAATTAATGGCTGTACCTCCTGCGGGAATACGGAAGCATACGCTACAATAATAACCGTCAGCGGGAGTGTGAACATCCCTAGGAGCGGATTGCGGTATAAAATAAATACAATAGTAAAGGCGATCATAATGGCCATACCTAGAAAAGTCATAAATTCATACATATTACTCGTTGGTATTTGACCACTGCCAGCCCAACGAGTGAAGAAAAAGGTTAGGTGAGCGGCGAGTCCCAAACTTGATGTTATAAAAGCAACTTTCCCCCAACGCTTCTCATGTATCTCAGGCTTTCTATTACTCCACTTTTTGCCGGCAACCGCTATTACATAGAACATGAATGAAAAACAGTAAAGAAAAAATGCGACAATAAACGCATCACTGCTAAAATCAACTAAACTCACGCCTTATTCCCTCCGTTATCAAGCGACTTCGAATCTACGGTAACACCTATTTTGCGAAGCGCCCACGCTACATCCGAACGCATACCRTACCAATTTTYATTCGTGTATGCACCAAGCGACAGCTCACCATCATCGACACGAAGCCATATTCTACGATGCTGCCAATACGTTCCTATCAACAGTCCAAACATGGAGAATACTGCTCCTATCCATACATAAGGCAGCGCTTTATCCATTCTAACATTCAAATAGGTGGATGCTTCAGAGAAATCAACGTTTTCCATGCCATCCACTCTTATTTCAATTTTTTCGGCGATTGAGCGATTGATCGTATCCTGAGAGAAGTTTACTTTATCCTTCTGCATAGGGAAGTACATATACGGCTCACCTTCAGGATCAAGTCCTGGACCTTTTATTGTGAAAATAAAAGCTGGTGCAATCGGATCACGAGACAAGGTTGTAGGTTTGCCATTATCATCAAGAGCAAATTCCATATAATTCGCATATAAATCAAGCGTATATGGACCCAATTTATGCTGCAGCGCAGCATTTTTCATCGGTAAGTCAAAAGGCCCGTAAATTTCTCCCGTTTGCTTATCGACAAGAACTGGATGAACAGCATTTAGTCTAGGTGTAACGTCAAAATCAAATTGATATAACTTCAATCCCTTGTAAGTAAGCGGCTCATTGACAATGATGTTATGGCGCTTAACTTCCTCAAGTACTGGTTCTTTGAGAGGATCATTGCAATCGCTCGTACATGTGTAGAGAACTGCCTTGGTTTCAAACATTTTAGCGCGAACTGTTCCTTTAAGCTTCTCGGGAAGCTCTTCGTCTTTATAATACTCTACTGTAAACTTTTCATTTTTAACATAATAATTGGTGCCACTAATTTGAACAGTATCGCCATCTGGAATAGTTATGTAGCTATCCATCTGCCAATCCGGAATACTGCGAGCCAAAATAGCTAACAGAAACAAAATGAGACCTATATGATTGATATAAGGCCCCCAGCGGCTAAACCGATTTTTCTCAGCAAGTAAAGCTGAGCCGTCTCGATGTATGCGATACCCCTTGCGTTTCAACTGCGCACCGAACTGTTCAACCCATTTTTCCGCATCACCATCTATTGTCTGCCTATATACGGTCTTCTGACGGTGAATAAATTGTAAATGCTTACGTATTTGTTGTTTGCTTAATGCACGATATAGAGGCAAAACACGATCAAGAGAACAAATAACTAATGATGTCCCAATCATGACGAGAAGCCCAATAAACCACCAAGATTCGTATGTATGCGTCAGTCCAAGCATATAATAAATTTTACCTGGTAAGCCGTATGTTTCCTCATAATAAATGGAGGGATCAAAATTGTTCACAAACGTGTTTTCTTGGGGGAAAATAGTTCCCAGCATCGCGGTCAAAAAAGTAAGGACGATTAAATAAATCGCAATTTTGACAGATGAGAAAAAATTCCATACACGGTCTATGATGTTCGGATTTCTTTTCTGTGAACGACGAGCTACTCCGTCATATCGCATTTCAAGAGGTGTGTCAGGCACATCATTTTCCATAAGTGGTTTTCCGCAATTTTCGCACAACACGGTTCCGACCAGGTTTTGATGGCCGCATTCACAGTTTGTGTTTTCTAGCACTAACAATAGTAGACCTCCTACAACTGAAGCAGTCGCTCAATCCGTTCATCAATTTCAGTTTCTGTCATGCCGCCTACCTTAATTTCCATAATTGTGCCATCTGGTCTTACAAAAAAAGTAGTCGGGTATGATTTAAGTCCGTAGCTCCGTTCAACTTTGCGATTAACGTCGCGCAGAATTGGATAATGTAAATCAAATCTGCGAACGAAGTTGTTTACAGTTAATGTATCCTCGCTTAAATTGATCGCTAAAATGACTAAGCCTTGATCCTTCCATTTGGCATATTGAAGCTCAAATTCAGGCATTTCTTTCACACACGGTGGGCAGAAAGTACCMCAGAAATTAATTACAACAGCCTTACCCTTATAATCAGACAACGACTTTAAATTTCCATCCAAATCGACAAGCTTAAATGGCGGAGGTACGCTTCCTTCCTTCAAAGGACCCTCTTTGTCCGCCTTAAAAAAAGTTGAGCCGATCGCATACCCACCTATAATCATGACGGCTATTAAAATAACGATCTGAACCGTCTTACGCGATTTTCCCATAATCGAACCTATCACCAGCCTCTGTCTAAACCTCAACGATTATAACCATTATAACGAAAAGTCGACGGCAATAACTGCCGCCGTCGATTACTTTTTATGAACTTTATGTGTCTTACTTGTCGCTATTGCAAGTAATTCTTTAATTTCCTGCGGGGTCAGATGACGATATTTTCCTCGAGCCAGATTCTCGAGTCCTACCTCGCCAAAACGTATCCTTTTTAATCGAATAACCTTATGACCGATAGCTTCAAACATTCGACGAACCTGACGGTTGCGGCCTTCGAAAATCGTAATCGTAATCGTAGCCTCATTACCATCGGTATCCACATCATGATACTCTACAGATGCGGGTGCAGTCATTCCGTCTTCAAGCTTAATCCCTTTTTCCAGCAATTCAAGAGCGCTGCCGTGAGGAACTCCTTTTACAGTTGCACGATAAGTTTTTGGTACATGGTGGCTAGGATGTGTTAATAAATTTGCAAATTCTCCATCATTCGTTAACAGAAGCAATCCTTCTGTATCATAATCCAAACGCCCAACCGGGTAAACACGTTCTTTTATACCTGGTAGAAAGTCAGAAACCACTTTACGCCCTTGCGGATCCTTGGCGCTTGTGATAACTCCCTTTGATTTATTAAGCATGAGATAAATTTTCTTCTCGCTTCTGATCGGCTTACCATTAACCGAAATCGAATCGACTGCTGGATCAGCTTTCACTCCAAGCTCGGTAACTTTCTCACCATTCACTTCTACCATACCTGCTAAAATCATTTCTTCACACTTGCGACGGGATGCGATACCCGCTGCTGCTAATATCTTCTGTAAACGTTCCAATTCTTTCACCTCATCCTACATCATAACGATATGACGAACAAAGTACAAGCTTCACTATCCGAATATGTATAAACAAATGAAAATCGCTGCCAAAAACCCCACTAAATCGGAAAATAACCCCACTTTTAACGCATATCGTGTCCTGCGTATGCCTATCGCACCAAAATAAACGGTGAGCACATATAAAGTCGTATCTGTACTGCCTTGTATCGTAGAAGCTATTCGTCCAATCATTGAATCTGGCCCATACGTCTGAATAAGATCTGATGTGAATGCTAACGAACCTGCTCCCGTTAAAGGACGCAATATACCAAGTGGAAGTACTTCACTCGGTATGCCTACCCAATCAAATAAAGGGCGCACAGCTGAAAGCATCAATTCTAATGCACCCGATGCTCGGAACATACTAATGGCAACCATCATCCCAACCAGGTGCGGAATAATATTAATAGCTGTGCCAAATCCATCTTTAGCACCTTCAACAAAGGTCTCATACACAGGTACTTTGCGTCGAAGAGCCGCATATAGCGGAATAAAAACGATTATTGCAGGAATTATCCAAGCTGATATTTGCGTAAAGATCTCATACAACTGACTCACCTCCAAGGTCTGACTGGTGAGCTTTTATTTTATTTGATGTTTTAGGATGACTGATTGGAGGAGGTGGTGATTTCCGTCGATACCAGCGGTCAGCTAAAATGGCTGCAGTGGTAGCAATGAATGTTGCCACGAGCGTAGTTCCAATAATTTCTGCTGGATTTGCCGAGCCGTAGTTCATTCGAATGGCAATTAATGTGGTTGGAACTATTGTTATACTTGATGTGTTTAATGCAAGCAAAGTACACATGGCAGGCGTTGCGGTAATGGAATCTGGATTAAGCTTCTGCAGCTCTTGCATAGCCTTAATGCCCATTGGTGTAGCCGCATTACCTAAGCCAAATAAGTTAGCACTAAGGTTACTCATTATATATCCGATTGCAGGATGATTGCGTGGTACATCGGGAAACAACATCCTTACGAGCGGCCCCAATATCCTAGCCATTTTCTGCAGCAGTCCCGCGTCTTCAGCTATTCTCATTATACCCAACCAGAAAACCATAATACTAATTAATCCAAAGCTGATGGTGACGCCAGACTTTGCCCCTTCAAAAGCGGCTTGCGTTACCGCATCCATTTTGCCTGTGATAGCAGCAACAACAAAACTAGCAACGATAAAGAACAGCCATATCCAATTAACCATCTAACCGCCTCCCCTCCGGTTTAAACCTATTCCAGTGATGATCACGCTCTCCCAAACGTAATCTCCACCGGCGAAACAATACGCAAGACCTTCAAATATTAGTTTTGACTATCCTGTTCGCTTTCGTATACTSGAACAGCACCAATTTTTGTGTTTCCCAAATACCATTCCAGTTCTCCTCGCTCACCTAGTGCATAACGCATTGTTGCTGTGTCATAGATCACTAGCTTGGATTGAACCGAAGGTATTTCATCCTTCTCCAGAGCATATTGGAATGATTGCCCTACATAATAAGGCGAGCCTGCTACAGCTTGTCCTTTAGCAGCGATTTGCTGAAGGGGATAATGCTTAAACCCCCAATCTAGCAGCTTGCGATGGTCAGCCCAATCATCTCCGTCATTTATGGTGACGGCTGCAAGCTGTTGGCCCTCACGAGTAGCTGAGCTTACCAAACAACGAAGTGTTTTTTTCGTATAGCCTGTCTTCACACCATCTGCACCTTCATACATGCCAAGCATTTTGTTTTTGTTCTTGTAGCTGTATTCCCAACTATCATGTGGATTTGGAACTTTTTTAACTGGCGTACTAACGATTTCCGCAAATGTATCATTTTTTAATGCATAAGCTGTCAACTTCGCTAAGTCGTTTGCCGAGGAATAATGACCATCTTGATCGAGACCATGAGGATTTTTAAATTGTGTTTTCGTCAATCCAAGGAAAGCGGCTTTCTCATTCATTAAGTATACGAAGCCTTCCTCAGATCCTCCGACATGCTCTGCAATTGCTGTTGCGGCATCATTTCCTGAACGAAGCATAAGACCGTAAAGCATGTTAGTTAAGCTCATTTCTTCTCCGAGCTGAAGGTAAATGGATGAGCCTTCTTTTCCTACAGCACGCTTACTGGTCTTCACCATATCATTAAGATTTCCATGCTCAATCGCGACGATTGCTGTCATTATTTTAGTCAAGCTTGCTATTCCCATTGAAGTGTCACCATTGCTGCTGTATAACAATCGCCCTGACTCCACGTCAATTAGCGCGGTTGCTTTTGCTTTTGTCCGTATTGGATCAGGTGCTGCACTCATACGAGGTATTGAGCTTGTCCCAACCATTAGAGTTACTATTAAAACAAGTACAACCACCTTATAAGGCTTCATCAAAATCATATGCAAACTTACTCCTCTCGCATCATTCGTTGAATCTGGCTTCTGCTCGCGTATTACAGTATATGCTTGTACATGATGGTGTAGACGAAAACGTCTAACTAAAAATTAAAAACTGCCCTTACGGGCAGTTGATGTTAATAAAGTTGTTCATTTGTGTCCACAATTCCTGTAATAATGCCCTCCAATTGATCGCTGTTCGTTGATGAACTAGAAGGCTTCTTTACTAGGGATTGTAATTTATCAAATACATAAGGTGCAGAATCGATAATTTTCTCCATCAGATGAGTTTGATTATCGAGCGGTACAACCTTCACACCGTGTGTGCCTACAACGAGGAAAGCGATAGGTGTAATCGAAACTCCACCCCCGCTGCCTCCTCCAAATGGAAGTGATACGGAAGCATTATGAGCATCCGATTGCGTCGAATTCTTATTTCCCGAATCGTCCATTCGAATGTCACTGCCC
>NZ_JBFUHJ010000116.1:0-14309 GCF_056402455.1 Paenibacillus sp. P4_A7
AATAGAATTCTAGTAGGCGGGTAGCAATCTGGATCAACTATATACCGTTATGAAAAATATTCTGTATTTATTTACGAGGGGTACATCCCCCTCGACTCGACCATGTAAACCCCGACCGCAATATGTCGGGGTTTTTCTATGTTTTGTTCTATATAAATTATTTGATAACTTGCTCAATGTTCTCTTTGAATTTTTTGGAGTACAGTAGTTAAACTTTTTAAACGACGCATAGAAATGAATATACAGACGAAGGATGTACAGGACCATCTTTTATGTATAGTTGTGTAATTACATGACTTATGCAGTTCGTCCCATCTGTTGGAAAACATTCAGAAGCTTGCATATCTTTAACAACTGACTAGCTAAACTGTTGGACTAGCATGGTTCTACGTTGGATAATTGTATTAACTTTTGCCCATTTGGGGGCTTTCAGAACCTATGTTGGATTATTGCTCTAACTTTCCTTCGGGAAGCCTCGTTCCAATCGTTCAAGAGCGAAGTTAATGCAAGAATCCAATATAGCAGCTCGTCGGTCCAACTAAGGGCCATCTATCCTGCAGAAATCCAACATAGCAGTCACTAACAGCTAACCAGAGACCAGCAAACTCGCTAAGCGAGAATGATTTCCGCCTGTCGGCCCAAATAACTTCTCATTACAATCTGGCTGCTCTGCAAGCATAGATTCTCATAATTACCAATAAAACTCACGAACTGCATTAGTCATGTGTGTAAATATTTACATACATTTAGCCGATAACATATGTAAACCAATCCATATTGTTTTAAATAAATTACATATAATGGATGAATGTTCGCTAGAACAACACGGAGAGGGGTTAATGGAAATGAAAAAGGTATTAGGTTTATTGTTAAGCATCGTTTTATTGTTTACTGTTGTTCCGTTTGCGCAAGCAGCCCAAACGAGTAAGTATCTACCGTACGAAGTGGTTGGGGATTTATACGATGGATTAGCGTGGTTTGGACAATACGACAACAATGACAACGAGGTTTACGGCTTTATTGATACGACAGGCAAAGTCGTCATTCCTGCAAAGTATGATACGGTTGGCGATTTCAAGGATGGAATCGCGACTGTAATGATCAACGAAAAATGGGGATTAATCGATAAAACGGGTAAAGAAATCATTAAGCCGCAATTTGAAGGTATCAGTGGTGTATTCGGCGATGGCCTTATGTGGTTCTTATCGAATGACAAGTATGGATTTATTGATATAACGGGCAAGACCGTTATTCCAGCTCAATTCGATGACACGTACAATTTTGGCAATGGCTTAGCGCCTGTCGCTGTAAAAGGTAAATACTATTTTATAGACACAACGGGCAAGAAGGCGTTTGAAGCTGAATATGATGGTGCTTATAACTTCAGCGAAGGCCTCGCGCCAGTAATGAAGGGCCGTTTGATGGGTTATATCGATACAACGGGCAAAGAGGTTGTTGCTCCGATGTATGATCAAGCATTCGTGTTAACTGAAGGTATGGCTCCGGTGTATAGAAACGATGTATGGGGTTTTATTGACACAACGGGCAAGGAAGTCATTAAGCCGCAATACGAGGATGTATATAGCTTTAGCGACGGTGCTGCCGCTGTTCAAGTGGACGGCAAATATGGCTTTATCGACAAGAAGGGCAAACAACTCATTAAGCCAGTGTATTCCTCTATCTATACACGCTTCAGCGAAGGTTTGGCACTTGTTGAGAAGTTAAGTAAAGAGGGTTACCCTTTGTCGGGTTATGTTGATCTGACTGGCAAAGAAATGACGAAGTTTAAGAGTGGTTTTTCAGGCGGCAGTTTCGATAACGGCTATGCGATTGTATCCGATGGAGAATTACGCACTTTTTATATTCTTAAGAGCCCGTTGCTTGCTCCTGTATCGGCCAAGCTAACTGCATCAAAAGTATTAGTAAACGGCAAGCTGGTTTCGTTCGAGGCTTACAATATCGGAGGCAGCAACTACTTCAAGCTGCGTGATTTGGCATTGGCAGTGAACGGTACGGAGAAAAACTTCGAAGTAAGCTTCGACAGCGCCAAAAACGCGATCAATCTGCTATCCGTCACAGCTTATACGTCGGTAAGCGGAGAGCTGGCGCCTGCAACAGGAGCAGCTATCAAATCTGCTAAGCCAACGAGCTCCAAAGTATATGTAGATGGGCAAGAAGCTCATCTTCAAGCGTACAATATCGGAGGAAATAACTACTTCAAGCTGAGAGACCTCGCCAAAGTGTTCAATATCGGCGTTACTTGGGACGCTGCAAGCAGCACGATCGGCATTGATCCGAAGCTGGCTTATACGGAGTAGAGAGGCGTCGGGTTCGTAGGATTACAACAAATGAGGCTGATCCACAAGTCATTCCATAATGACATGTGGATCAGCTTTTTGTTATTGAATCAACTCATTACCGTTAATGTCTAGTAGATTGTATGATTTCCCGACTATTTCCTTATCCTGTCCGAAGAGATGAGTAGCTTTTTCGATAATTCCACTGTGTGCAGCCACATGATTCATGTTTTGAACCATAAACTCTGAATTGCAGAGAGCCCCCACCCTTTTACTATATTTCATGAGTTCTTGTTGGAATAGTACCGCTCGTTCAGCGACTTCAGGCGAAGCCTCTTTACTAGCCTATGCTTTATGGCAAGTAAACAAAGAAAAAACGAGTGATGAGAGCTGCACCCACGGCGAAATGGTTCGCGGACTCTTCAAAACTCGTTGCCAGGTTCGAACAAGGAACCACAAGGGCACTGAACGAATCTATATTGAGTTTGAGACAGAAGTACGCCGTTTTGCAAGTATGATGTCATCCCTTTGGCCGAAAAGACTGCTCATGACGTTATGGCCCGTTTATTCAAGCATAGATTCTCACAATTCCCAATTAATTCAGCGAACTGCATAAGTCATGTGTAATTATATATATCCTCATGAATAATCCCTTATTTACAAATCTTTAACATCACACTAACAATCCACTGATGATTGGGATATATACTAATTTTAGATGAATAAGGTTCGGACAAGTGAAGCTTGGGTGGAGATGATGAGAAAACCCTAAATTCGCAGTCTATAGAATAGATATTCTAGATATTCTAATTTGGGCTGTGAATTTAGGCTTTTTGTCGTCTCCTTTTATCATCATAGAAAAAACTTGGAGGTAGGATTATGTTGAAAAAAAGTTTCAGTAAAGGATTATTTCTACTCATTACAATTATGCTGATTGTGTCAGGGTGCGGATCAGCAAAAAACAACACAACAAACAATGCTGCTAGTGGTAATGTGAAGCAGGATGCTAAGGAAACAGTAAAGCCAGATGAAGAAGTTGCTTTAACGTTTGCGGCATTTGGTAGTGATGAGGAGTTGGCGATCTATCAAAAGGCGATTGACTCATTTGAAAGTTTAAATCCAAGTATCAATGTTGAGCTAAAGTCTTTCCCTCGTGCAGAGTATAACCAAAAAATGCTGACTGAGCTAGCAGGTAACAATGCAGCTGATGTGTTCTATATAAAACCTGAGACGTTGGCTAAAATGCGAGATAGTGATTCTCTAATGGACGTGTCAGATTATTTAGCTAGTACAGAAAGTTATGTAAAAGAAACAGAATTTCCAGAAGGCTTCTGGGGTKGTGCTAAGGTTAATGAAAAAATTTACGGCGTAGCCGTGGATGTTAATCCAATGGTGCTTTACTATAATACTGCTATTTTTGAGGAGTTAGGCTTAAAATCTCCACAGGAATACTACGATGAAGGTAACTGGAGCTGGGATACGTTTAAAGAGCTAAATAAGAAAGTAGTGGAATCAGGCAAGAAGGGTTATACACTTGATACATACTGGGCAACGGTTCATAGCTGGATCTTCTCTAACGGTGGTCGTGTGTTTGATGATAACGGTAATTATGTGCTGGATAAGAATAATGAAGCTCAGGAAGCACTTACTTTCCTTGAGAGTTTAATTAAGGACGAAGCTGCAATCTTTACAGGTACATTGACTGAGGGTATATCTACTGAATCATTGATGATGTCTAATCAGCTTGCATTTAATGCCATTGGACGTTGGGTAACACCAACCTTTATCAAAAATAACTTTACTACTTTCGACTATATTCCATTCCCTACGAAAACAGGTGATGAGCTTAAAGAAGTTGCAACAACGATTGCATTTCTAGGGGTTAATGCTAAAACTAAGCATGCTAATGAAGCGATGAAATTCCTATCGTACTATGTTTCTACTGAAAGTCAAAAAATTCGTCTAGCAGGTGGCAATGCCGTGCCTTCAGTAAATGGAGCAGAGTCTCTAATAGAAGAAGCTAAGGTACCTGCTCATGCAAGCTATCTACTTGATATGCGTACAATTTCATTTGCACCGAGTGGACCGCAAATGAACGAATACAATTATTCTGGTCTAGATGCAGAAATGAAAGCAGCATACGAACTGCTATTTACAGGGAAGAAAAATGTATCAGAAACAATAGAAATTATTTCTGGAAAAGTAAATGAAATGATGAAATAGATGGAAGGGAAGGGGCTTGTCCCCTTCTTGCTTTCTCGCTGATTACAAGGGGGAGATTACTTGCATTTTCGTAATAGAAAAATGTGGGGCTATCTATTCATACTCCCTCAGGTTATCGGATTGATTGTATTTCATATCATTCCCTTAATTTGGGCTGGATATATTAGCTTCACAGATTTTGATGGCTTTGGACGTAATAACTTTATCGCTTTTGACAACTACTACAGTCTATTTAAGGATGATGAGCTGTGGGGTTCCTTGCGTAACACGGCTTATTACGCCCTACTAACCGTAGGGATTGGTGTAACAACAGCCTTACTTGTTGCGCTTGCTCTTAATGTCATGAAGGGTAAGACCTTCTATCGAGTGTTCTATTTTATGCCTGTTATTACAAGCACAATTTCGATGGGTGTTATTTGGGTATGGATGCTGAACGGGGAACTTGGCATTATCAATTATGTATTATCTGCTATTGGCATTGAAGGTCCAAGTTGGTTAATTGATGAGCGCTGGGTCATTCCCTCCATCGCATTAGTCGGTATTTGGGCTACGCTGGGCAAGGATATGATCATTTTTTTGGCAGGTTTACAGGGAATATCTAAGAGCTACTACGAAGCAGCCGAAATTGATGGAGCATCGGGATTTAAGCAGTTTTGGCATGTTACGTTACCGCTATTATCACCTACAACGCTATTTGTCACGATTTTAGCGCTTATTAATTCTATTCAGGTATTCGATCAGCCCTATGTTATGACAGGTGGCGGTCCTGGTAAGAGCAGTTATACTCTCGTTTATCTCATCTATAATCAAGCGTTTGTTGAATTTAATATGGGACGAGCTTCAGCAGTTGCGATGATTCTGTTTGCTGTTATATTAATCATTACACTAATTCAATTTATTGTTTCAAAAAGGTGGGTGCATTATGAATCTTAATCGAAATGAGCTGAATATCTCAGCTGTGCCTAGCCAAAAGCATTGGCTTATTCGAAACTTACCCACTCTATTCTTGCATGTTGTTATGGCAATAGGTGCGTTGCTTATGATCTTTCCATTTATATGGACCTTAAGCAATTCATTTAAGTCGATGGCAGAGATGTTTGCATATCCGCCAGTACTATTACCAGAGAAGCTGCTATTCAAAAATTATTGGGATTCCTTGACTGCTATGCCCTTTGACTTAGCCTATTGGAATAGTACCTACATTACCATTGCAATAGTAGTTATTCAGCTTTTGACATGTACATTGGCAGCATACGCCTTTGCTAGAATCCAGTTTAGAGGACGCGAGTTTATCTTTATAGTCATTTTAGCGATGTTGATGGTGCCGCATCAGGTTACAATGATTCCGACTTATCTCATAATTAGTAAGCTAGGATGGCTCGATACACATTGGGCGTTGATTATACCCAACTCCATTTTCTGGGCATTTGGAGTATTTATGATGCGTCAGTTTATGATGGGAATTCCTGCAGAGCTAGAGGAAGCAGCTATGGTAGACGGTGCCTCTCCACCGCGAATTTACGCTCAAATCATGATGCCGCTTGTAAAACCTGCATTAGCTGCGCTAACTATTTTCTCTTTTCTAAGCAATTGGAATGCGTTTCTTTATCCGCTACTCTATCTTAGTGATCGTAAACTGTTCACTGTGCCGCTACTGCTTAATGCGTTTAAGGGTCAATATAGCACAAACTGGTCACTTGTTATGGCAGGTACGATGATTTCAGTTATTCCTGTTTTGATTGTCTATCTAATTGCTCAAAAGCACATTATTGAGGGAATTGCCATGACAGGCATTAAAGCGTAAGAAAGATTAATCATTAGTTTACGTTTGGGAAACTCCATAATGAGAGGAAGTATAGCATGAGTAAACAACATCTTGATTACCCTCTAATTGCTGCGGTTACACGCCCAGATCAGATGGAAGCAGCACTTAACAGTAAGGTGGAGCGTATCAATCTAATGACAGGAGATATTTCGCAATTAGCATATATCGTTGAACGTGTGCATGCAGTGGATAAGAAGCTCTATGTTCATATTGAAATGGTAAATGGAATTAGTAAGGACAGTAGTGGGGTTCAATACTTAGCCAAAGCCTTTAAGATTGATGGCATTGTCTCTACGAAAAGTAATGCCATAGCATCGGCTAAGCAAGCTGGTATTGGGACTACGCAACGTATATTTGCCATCGATACGGCTGCAATTGAAACGGCACATAAAATGTTCCATAGTTCTAAGCCTGATGAGGTTGAGCTTATGCCCGGCCTTATGCCACGAATTATTACAGAGATTCGATCCCAATGGGACAAGAAGCTTATCGTAGGCGGCTTAATTTGCAGTAGAGAAGAAATACAATTAGCGTTTGAGCATGGAGCAGATTATGTTTCATTAAGTAATTCAAGTTTTTGGTAAAGGAATCAACTGAATAGATGGCAAGAGCAGGTGGAGATGATGAGAAAACCTAGCCGAAAAAACAAGACGTTTTTTTAGGCTACCTTTTTTCAGCATCTCCTTTTCTATGATACTTTTTAGGAGGGATACAATGTCTGATGGATCAATGGAAAAAGGAACAATGAGTAGAAGAAAAATGCTTAAAGTTATGGGGGCTTCAATGCTTTCGATAGCAGCAGGCTCTACTCTCATTAGTAATACTTATTCAACAGCATCAGCAGCGGAAGCGGTGGAACAAACAAAGTCAACTGCGCCCCCTGTGAGAGCTACCTCCTTCTATAATGTGAAGGATTATGGGGCAGTTGGCAATGGTATTGATAACGATACTGATGCAATCCAAACTGCTCTTACACTCGCTGCAGGAGAGACGGGTGAGGCTTCCATGGTGTTTATTCCAAAGGGAACCTATCGAGTTACAGATACACTCCGAATCTATTCAAGAACACACTTGAAGCTAGATCAAGGTACTACAATGGTACGTAGTCATGATCGTTCCTTCCTAATTAATGGTGACTGGAATGCAAATTATATAGGCTATGATGGACAAGGCCATTTTATCGTTGAGGGTGGCGTATGGGATGGGAATATCAATCAATATCCAGATATGTTCAACTGGTTTGGACTTGCAAGAGCTCGAAATGTTGTATTTAGAGATGTAGAAGTAAGAGATGTGGTCTCTGCGCATGCCATAGATATGAATGCTTGTGAGGACATCTTGATTGAAAATTGCCGCTTTCTAGGATATCGCGATGGAACAATCGATCAATCAAGAAACTATGCCGAAGCTATTCAAATCGCAAATCATACAGAGACAGGCTTTAACGATATGGGATCCTTTGATGGTACGCCTTCTCGTAATGTAAGGATCATGAACTGCTATTTTGGAGCGAGCGGTACAGCAGGTACAGGACCATGGGCAGCAGGAGTAGGTAATCATTATGCCGTTCATAATCTATACAATTCGAATATTGTGATAGAAGGGAACACATTTGATGGTATGACCTTTGCTGGGGTTCGCAGCTTTAAATTTTCTGACCTTATTGTAGCGAATAATACATTTTTTAACTGTCATAAGGGGGTTATGCTATCTAACCCTGCAGCCAACACAGAATCAACCAAGGATGCCGCTGGGGTGCAATCGGGGCTTCCACAATCAAGTCATAATGTGATCATTCACGGTAATGTGTTCAAGGGTACGACGGGGGATAATATTTACTGCGTTGGTTGGCCGAAGAGCAATAGCGTTTATGCTAAGGTAGAAACTTTAAGTATTACAGATAATATCTTTGATACAATCTCTGCTAATAACTCATGTATTATGCTGAAATGGGTAAATAATGCACTGATCTTAAATAATCAGTTCCGTAATGTATATCGTGGAGTCTATCTTGCCTATGGAACCGGAGTTACCATTACCGGAAATCATATGTCCAATATTGCGGTAGAAGGAATCTTTATCGAGGAGCCTGATACCGAGTATGCCGGCTTTGGTCATACCGCAAATATTAGAATTACAGACAATACTCTTAAGCAATGCGGGCGATCGGCTATCAACTTAAGAGCAGTGAAGCATTTTCAGGTTAATGACAATATGATTGAAGCAGCAGGAATAGAAAGTGATAATTCAAGGCAGGGAATTGCTGTGAGTAGTGCTGCGAGTGAGGGAAGAATAGCTGGAAATGAAGTTATTGCTGCGGCGGTCGGTAATAAAAACCAATATGGTATTCAAGTTACGAGTACCTGCACCAATGTTCAGGTTGCAGACAATAGACTTGAGGGTAAGAGTGGACGAGTAAATATCGAGGGAAGTACTAATTTTGAAGGAATTTACATGCATAGTCCAAATGGTAACAGATATCGAGTAACGGTAAGCGATAGCGGTACTCCAGTTTACACAGAAGGCTAAATGAAATATTTACTAGTATATAACCTATAGGAGTTGATTTTATGTCAAATGACACCATTTGTATATCAGATTTAATATTACTTTCCGAGAATCTCGAAACGAAAATAGAAGCACTAAAAGAAATTGAAGTGAATTATGTGGAGTTGCTAGTTGACGGTAAAGCTTGGGACGATACGATACAGAGTTATGCTAAGTATGCGCCTTATTTACGCCAATCTGGATTGAAATTCAGTGTTCATCCACCTGCTTGGGATACGAATCTATCAAGTGAGAATAAAAGTATTCGTGAAGCAACCTATGTGGAATATTGTAGATCTATTGAGTTCGCGTATGCGATTGGAGGAAAGCATGTTGTCATTCATCCTGGTTTTTGTTATTCACCAGGCTTTGATAAGGAGCTTGCAAAGGAACGAGCATATGAGCTTGTCTCATTATTATGTAAGATAGCAGAACCGCTTGGCATAAGATTAGCAATTGAGAATGTAGGATATAATGGCAGCTCATTATTTACACAGAAGGAATACGTACAATTTGTTGCGGGTTTGGATGCAAATGCAGCATATTTGATTGATACGGGCCATGCTCATCTGAATGGCTGGGATATCCCTGAGCTAATTAGAGCGACAAAAAATCGTCTTTGCTCTATTCATTTACACGATAATTTTGCAGATGGTGATCGTCATTTACCAATTGGTAGCGGCAATATTGATTGGGAGCCTATCTTTGCAGAGCTACGTGAAGTGAACGGTTGTCTACCCATTCTTGAATATGCCCCAGGAACAAGTCTTGAGCAGCTGAAGCAGTCCATGAACCTTGTAAAGAATAAATTAAATGCTGGGATTATATCTTGATGAGTAGTATTAAATTAATTGTAAGTGATCTTGATGGTACACTGTTGTCTGAGAGGAACGAACTAGAGCAGGAGGTACTCGATACTATTGAAAGGTTTCGAGCCTCAGGTGGTCAATTTACAATTGCGACAGGAAGACCACTAATTACAGCCTTACCAATACTTCAAACGCTAAATATCGAGCTTCCCGTTATTCTTTGTAATGGAGCGGTCATTGCCAAGGATGGTCATATTGTGGAACGGCATTGTTTTTCTTTAGCAAAGCTTAGCAATTTGCTTATTGAGGCATATAACCAAGAGCTGACTATACTTCTCTTCTGCCATTCTGATGTATTTATATTTGAACATACAGCTGACGCAAAAGTTTACGAGCAAAAGGAAAAGATATCTTGTACCGTAATCTCCTTAGAGGGGATGGAATGGGTAGAGAAGCAAGCAGAAAAGGTTATTCTAATAGGTGATATTGGGCGATCATTATTTTTATGGATGAACTATCAGAGTACACTAAGTGATCATTTTGGGGCTTTTCAATCGGAATATAACTATCTTGAAATTGTAGATAAATCCTGCAGTAAAGGAAGCGCGGTTGCTACTGTAGCAGAGTTACTTGGCGTTAGCCGAGAGAATATCATGACGATTGGTAATGAAATGAATGACTTACCTATGTATTCAGCATCGGCTGTTGGAGTTGCTGTTGCCAATGGACGAGAGGGATTGAAGGAAGCTGCTGATTATATCTGTCAAAAATCTTATGGTCAAGGAGTTGTGGAGGCGATAGAGCGGTTTGCTCTGGAAACTGCACTGCAGAGGGGAGATAAGTAAGTTATGATTGGTGGTTTAGGTACGACAGGTATTATATTACTGGTACTGGTTGCATTGCTGCTGTTTGGTCCAAATAAGCTTCCAGAGCTAGGGAGAGCGTTTGGTAGAACGATTAGTGAGTTTCGTTCTGGAACGAAGGTGTTGATTGAAGAGGATGAAGCAGATAGTAACACGAAGAATGGAACTAAAATGGCGCAATCAGAGTGAGATTTTGGAGTAACAATATCTTCGTTAGAATAGAATAATCAACGAAAACGAGGCTGTCTCTCAAGTGATTSAATCACTTKWGARACAGCCTCGTTTTCATACCTTCCATTGGCAATCATGAGGGACATCTATCTCAGCATCTTGACCTTATTAGGTTAAGGTGCTGTTTGTTGCTGAATTTTGAATTAATGAAAAACGGCTATCCTCCCATTGTCATTCAAAAAGAGAATCGAAGTGAGTATTATACGGCATTGGATCATGCTCATACGAGCGGCGATAATACGATGTTTGTCTCATTGGTTACCGAGATTCTGGAACAAACATTTGATATGTATCTGAGACTAGTATAGATAATATGATGAAGTTTACCCCGCTGAAGCTGAAGTTCTTTACGGGTCGATACTCGGGTGACATCAAAACCTGTGACTACACTCGTAGAAGCATATGTGGCGTTATCTTCGGATAGGGGTTCAAAGTCCCTTGCCTCCATCATACAAAAGCCCGACCGCGTTAGGTCGGGCTTTTGTATATGCAATGAAAAATATTATTTTGCGTTCTCATCTGGCTGATGAATGCCAAATACATTTCCTTCAGTGTCAATGTAATACCCTTGCCACGCCATTCCTGGCAGTGCGAATTTTGGTAATGCAATCTTGCCTCCAAGGCTCACAATTTTTTCTTCAGTAGAATCGTAGTCCTCCACTCCCATTGTACATGCATAACCATTCATAGCTTGACCTGGTTCTGGGGAGGTACCTTGACGTTGCATCAAAGCCCCGTTGATTCCAGGTTCATTTACGTTGCCCGTCACAGCTCCAAAATAGGGCATTCCAGCATAAGTACTCCAATCCTCGAATGTCCATCCAAATATCTCTCCATAAAACTTCTTGGCACGCTCCATGTCATCTACATGAATCTCGAAATGAACTAATCTCCCCATGATTTTCTTCCTACGATTTGATTTCCTTACTTCTTTCTTTTATTATGTTTTCCTTTCCTGCTTGATTTATAAAAAATTATTGTAAATTATTTATGTTCAGTAGCAACCTTAGGTGACATCAAAACTGTGACTACACCAGTAGAAGCCTGTGTTGCGTTATCTTCGGACAGGGGGTCGACTCCCCTCGCAGATATAGTTACCTTGAAGCCTTGTTGTTCCAGCAGTCCCGGTTTATTTCTCCGAAAGCACTTCAAAATCAACTTCGCATGTTCTAATATGGATGATAACCTTCTTTTCATGTTTAAAACAATAAAAGCATGCGAATACTGGCTTTGATAACAAGGAGGAATGGAGCATGCAATACGAAAGTATTGAGATACCTAAAAACCACAGGCTACCTTATAGAATACTAATTCATGAAGTGAAAATCGTTCCCTATCATTGGCATGATTTTTTGGAAATTATTTTTGTCATTAAAGGCTCTGTCCAATTAGAAGTAGAGAAAAAGGACATCGTGCTCGCTGAAGGGGATGTATTTCTCGTTAACAGTTGTTATCGGCACGCGATTAAGTCGCTCTCCCACAACAACATTATATATGCTCTTCAAATACGCGAGGACTTTTTAAGAAGCGAAATCGAACATTTTGATTCGCTGACTTTTGGCTTGTTTCATCACACTTCGGCCAATGATATTGCCCTATTGAAAAAGTATTTATCCGAACTGGCCCTGTTGGATATTAAAAAGAAGGAAAACAAAAACATCCTTCGGAAGGTAAAGGTTTTAGAAATATTAAATTTGGTTCAACACCGGTTTTCTATAGACAAAGATGAACAAGAAGGCTTGCTTTCTTCGAAAGAAAAAATATTGAGTATACTGCTCTTTATTAATAATAACATCGCCGAGCCGTTAACATTGGAAGACATTGCTGACGAATTCAAGATGAGTCCAAGCTATATGTCGAAGTTTTTCAAAAAAAGTTTGGGAATCAATATTATGACGTATATCATGGAATATCGATTGCAGCTTGTTTGTTCCGATCTGGCTACAACGGATAAAAAAATTAGCGATATCCTGTTTGAAAGAGGATTTAGCTCCACGAGTTCGTTTAACGAACGGTTTAAAAAGCAATTTGGCATGACGCCCAACCAATATCGAAGCGTCAATAAACAAGGACAGACCCTAAAAGAAGAAGATATTACAAATTCGTTATACAACTATATCAATTTGATGAAAGAGGACTCGTTGAATAACCTTTTTAGACCAGAGGCCATTATCGATCATCCTAGAGAAGACTCTGTTTATTCATCGAGCTATAACGAATTATGTATTGATGCAGGGAAAAGCATCTCGTCCTATGATTCGGCGGTAACTCGAATGATTGGTGTAGGAAGAGCAAAGGAATTACTGGATGTAAGCATACAGGAACAGTTAATTCAGGCCAAAAAAGAAGCAGGTTTGAATCGGGTAAGATTTCATGGCATTTTTTCCGACGATTTAATGGTTTATCATGAGGAAGACGGAATCAAAACCATTCAGTTTAGATATATTGATAAAATATTCGACTTTTTTGTGGAGCAGCAAATAATCCCTTTTATCGAGCTTGGTTTTATGCCCAATGACTTGGCTTCGGGGAACGAGACGATGTTTAGATGGAAGGCCAATACGACGCAGGCAAAAGATATAAAAGATTGGATTGAGCTAATAGAACGGTTCATTCGCCATTTGGTTAATCGATATGGAATACAAGTGGTGAAAAGCTGGGATTTCGAAATATGGAATGRACCTGATTTGGAAGGATTTTATTGGCATGGGACACAAGAGCAGTATTTGCAATTTTTCCTGAAGACTTATCGGGCAATCAAAAAAATAGACAATGATTTTAAGGTAAGCGGCTTTAGCGGGACAAGCTGGTCCGTTCTGAATACCGATTGGACGAAAAAAGCTTTAACCTTTATTGAGGAGAACAACATCATCTTGGACAGCTTTACTTATCACATCTACCCGATCGAATGGAATTTGGAGGCCACATATTTCAACTTGTGGACGGCAGATCGAAAAGGACTATACTCTTATGCGGATTCTAATTATATTGTATCTACAGTAAAGACAATACATCAAATGATGAGCAATACGCCTAATGTGAAACAGGGAAGAACGGTCATCACGGAATGGAACTCGTCTTCGGACGTCAGAGATTTGTTGCATGATACGGTGTTTATGGCTTCCTTCATCGTAAAAAATGTCATTAACTCGATGGATCATGTTAACATTATGGGGTTTTGGACGTTATCCGATATATTGGACGAGCATATTCTGCCTGCGGAGATGTTCCACGGAGGGTTTGGTTTAATGACGGTTGAAGGCATTAAAAAACCAAGCTATTTTGCCATTGCTTTTTTGAATCAATTAGGGAACACGCTTATTTATCGAAATGAACAAATGATTGTGACAAAAGATGATGATGATCATTATCAAATTTTAATTCACAATTATCAAGAATATGACGAGCTATACAAGAGCTTTAACACGTCCCATATTTCATTGAAGAGCAGATACGGTGTTTTTGCGGATGAGTCGGAGAAATATTTAAAGATCGTTTTGCAAAATATATATGG
>NZ_JBFUHJ010000117.1:0-14290 GCF_056402455.1 Paenibacillus sp. P4_A7
GTAGACTTGAAATTGGAATTGTTCCCAGCGGTTGCAGAAAAGGATGAACCAGTATTTGCAGAAAAGCTTGATCAGCTAGAAAAGCTGGAACTGGAAATTTCTAAGGCGTTCCAAAATCGATCCGAACGATTTTCCGTTACATATACGGGAGACAAGCAGGAGTTGTCGGATCATCTAACGGATACTATTAAAGCTGCGATGAAGCACGACGATTATTCAGCCTATATCCTCGAATCCTATTTGTATACGATCCGAAGCTGGGGAGGCAAGTCTACGATAGCGATTGAAGCGAGATATCGGGAAACGAAGGATCAGACAGCAATTGTTGATCGCGAGGTTGCAAAGGCGCTTAAGGAAATAATCGAGCCCTCGATGAATGATCATGAGAAAACAAAAGCGATTCACGATTGGATTGTAAGCCATGTCGAGTACGATCAGTCCTTGACCCGCTATACAGCGTATGATGCGGTAACCATAGGGGAAACTGTCTGCCAAGGGTACTCTCTGTTAGCCTACAAGATGCTTAAGGAAGCTGGCATTGAGGTTTTAATTGCTGAAGGGACTGTGAATACTGGTGAGCATGCTTGGAATATGGTACGGCTTGATGGGGTTTGGTACCATGTAGATATGACCTGGGACGATCCTGTACATTCTGCCCAAAATGAACAGTCAGTAGCTGCTGCGAAGTCAGCCGATACGGCAATTAGGTACAATTATTATTTGAAGACGGATGCAGAATTACGTTTGGATCATCAATGGACAAAATCATATCCACCTGCAAGTACTTCGTATTTAGACGTTATCAGAAAGCTCGAGCAGCAAGGGACAACAGCAGAGCGTGAGCGTTATAATAGACTAAAACTAGCTCTGGGATTGAATTGGCTTGAGCCTGAGAATACGATTTCCAGTCCAAAGCAGCTCAGCAGCCTCATTCAATCGGCACTGAGCACTCGTGCTGCTAGTCTAGAGTTTAGATACGAGCAGGGAGAAGCGTTTCCCGAGGCACTTAAGGCGGCATTTGAGTCAGTAAAAATGGCAGTTGGTTATAGAGCTAGCTATGAACCCTATGCTGGGGATAATTCGCTGCTAGTCCGTATTCAGCTCGAATATCAGAAGTAATAAAAATAGTGAGGAAATATTCACTCGCCATGAAGTTTGGTTCATGGGAGTGAGGTTTCCCTCACTATTTTTTGTAATATAAGCCCAATATAAGTTTTAACTCATACTTGGCTTATATTTTTTTGAGAATACGTTTGCCCTTCAAAAGGACAAACCGTTTCTTCTCATTGCTCGTTTTTGCGAGCGGCAGTCATTTGCTGCCATACCGATCCAGCGGCTTCTTCACCACGTTCGATTCGCTCGAGCGCCATTTGTGCCTGCAGCTGAATTTCAAACTCATTGTCTTTGGCTGCTTCGCGGAGTGCTTCAACCGCCGACTCATCACCTGCTTCGTATAAGAAACGAGCTGCCCGCCAGCGGACAAGCTTGTTTTTGTCTTTGAGTGATTTAATCATAGGTTCAATTGCAGCGGGATCTCCTAGGTCTGATAATGTGTCGCCAGCCGTTCTTCTTACGGAAGTGGATGAATCCTGAAGGGCTGTGAACAGAAGCGGCAGCGCCTCTGACGATCTGAGATCGCCTAGGTAAACGACGGCTAGCCGTCGTATCGATGTATTCTCATCCTTAATCGCTGTGGCGAGCAACGGAATGCCTTCTATGGATGCAACATAGCGTTCTAATGCGGCGTAGCGTACCTGCCAATCGGGTGATGTAAATTGTTCTTGCGCCGCTGCTAACGATAACGGAGCAGGTCGTATGGACATCTGGCTGCTCTCATCACTTATCGTGCTGCCCTGCTCAATCGCCGCTTGTATAAGAGCAGAGAGTCGTTCTTCGTTATAAGAGGCTTCCAGCTCGCGCACAATTTCAAGTGCAATTTCTTCAGGCTCGCCATATCGTACACCGAATTCCTCCAGCTTGCGCTCACGTATCATGCCTGAGCCGGCAGCGGTTTGAACCGCTTCGCCAAATTGAGGAGGAAGCGCGGAGCGAGCCTCAGTATCTCCAATTCGGACACGTACCTGCATCGGAATGCCCCGATACATTTGAACGAACACCTGCGCTTCGCCATAGCTCGTTGCTGCCCCGTTCTGTTGACCTACCTGATCGCCTTCTCCAGTATTTTGCTGCAAAATTTGACCGGCTTCAGCTAATATTCTCGCCCAATCTGCGCCAGACTTCCGGTCAAGCGCGATGAAATCAGCCGTACGAAATAAGCTTCGCACGCCATCTATTTGTAAGAGCTGCTGCAAAGGCTCGGGTGCATCAGCAGCTTCGCTTGTCTTAAAGGTTAGTCTGCGTCCCCGAGGCAGCATCTCATCCACATTAAGCTTCATGGAGTTAGGACTTGGAGTTGGTTCTATTGAAATTAGTTTCATGAGGAAACCTCCTAAAGTTTTGTGAAGCAAAACTAGCTTCGAAAGCATATGCCTAAAGTTTTGTGAAGCAAAACTAGCTTCGAAAGCATAAGCCTAAAGTTATAGCAAAACTAGCCTCGAAAGCATAAGCTTTGTTCAGTAGGGAATCATTTTTAATGTTTCAACTTCATTAATTAAGTGTACCTGATTTTAGTATAGGATGCGAACAACGACGCTTTATGTTATTATGCGACACCTTTCACAAACTCCATAGTTGCTTTTTGAGCCATATACTTGGTAATCTAATAAAATAATCGGAATAAGCGGGGAGGTATGAACGGTTGAAGTTAAAACGATTTGCTAATATTGAACCAATCGAGCTTCATAATTCTTTAAAGCAGTTCAAGAGATGGCGTCAAGAACGCATTCGAAGGCTGAAATCCAAAGATTATTCGTTCGCCGTTCCTAACGCTGACCCTGATATTGTATATTTGCAAAATAACCGAAAGCAACCATCGATTACTTGGGTTGGGCATTCAACATTTCTAATTCAACTAGGCGGCTTGAATATTATTACCGACCCGGTATGGTCCGGTAAAATGGCGTTTCAAAAGAGGTTGGCACCTCCAGGATTACCAATCGAAGAGGTTCCGCCAATCGATGTCGTACTTATTTCGCATTCTCATTATGACCATTTAAATATAAGCTCACTACGGAAACTCGTTGGCTCCAAGCAACTGTTAGTACCTGCGGGGCTAAGCACGAAGCTGCGGCTTAAGGGCTTTACTCGCATTAAGGAATTGCATTGGTGGGAATCCGTATCTATTGAAGGTGTTACATTTACTTTCGTTCCATCGCAGCATTGGACTCGTCGCAATCCATGGGATACGAACAGCTCACACTGGGGCGGTTGGGTTATTGAACCCTCCAGTTCTCGAAACAGAAGTTCTGTAAGCCGTGTAGGCAAACAGAAGCAGCGGGAGCTAAACATATCGTCTATAAATGCAGAGAAACTAACGGCAGCAGCCTCGGAGCAGCAGCCTGTTCATACAGGATCAAGTTACGATAGCGAAGCAGGACGACCGATACTATCGGATTCGCCAACCGTCTATTTTGCAGGTGATAGCGGTTATTTCAAAGGGTTCAAGGAAATAGGACGTCGTTTCCCGATAGATGTAGCACTTATGCCGATAGGAGCTTATGAACCAGAATGGTTTATGGGACCACAGCATGTTACACCTGAGCAATCATTGCAGGCATACGAGGATACTGGAGCGAAATGGTTCGTACCCATGCACTATGGTGCTTTCAAGCTCGCTGATGATACACCCCGTGAAGCACTTGATCGGCTAGAGGCCGAGCGGTGTAATCGTTGCATTGATAAACAACGAATCGTTGTACTACCGCATGGCGAAACATGGCGATTGTCAGGTAAATGACAAACGAGAACAATTGTAAGCCAATTTCGAGCAATGACGATTATTAGCTAAAAAGATATACTGACGTGGCGAGCTCTCATCATTATATAATTTGCTGAATTATGCCATTAAAAAGCTCCACATCAATTAGAGGGGGATATAAATGAGTCAAGTAAACATACGCCTTGGAATTATAGGTGCAGGAGCCATAGGCAGTATTCACATGAAGACATTCAGCGAATTAGAAGGAATTGATGTCGTGGCGGTTACGGATGCTTATTTGCCACTTGCAGAGCAGCGTGCAGAGGAGTTCGGTATTCAGACGATTCATGCAAGCCCCCAGTCATTGCTTGAAGACCCGAATATCGATGCTGTCATCATAGGCGTTCCTAACCAATTTCATGCAGCGCTTGCGATTGAAGCATTTAAGCACGGCAAGCATGTGCTTTTGGAGAAGCCTATGGCAATCGATTCTGAAGCGGCGCGTTTGATTGTAGAGGAAGCGGACAAGTCTGGTAAAATATTGATGATGTCTCATCAAATGAGATGGACGGGACTAAATCGCGCAATTAAACAGCATATTGACAACGGTGATGTAGGTCATATATATAATGCTAAGGCTGGATGGTTCCGTAAAAAAGGCATTCCAGGCTGGGGGTCATGGTTTACTCGCAAGGATCAAGCAGGCGGTGGACCGTTGATCGATATTGGGGTTCATATGCTCGACCTTTCACTGTATTTGATGGGCAATCCGAAGCCGATATCTGTCTTTGGATCAACCTATGCTGAGTTCGGTCCTAACCGTCAAGGTATCGGGAGCTGGGGAACACCAAACTGGGATGGTTATTATGACGTAGAGGATCTGGCTTCCGCATTAATCAAGATGGATAATGGGGCGACCTTATCACTTGAAGTAAGCTGGGCAGCGCATTCCGCATTCTTGTCGGAAGACCCGTTTATTCATCTAATGGGAACAAAAGGCGGAGTAGGGGTCATCGGCAGCAATGGGAAATACGTGACGCATTTGGATAATCAGGTAGTTGAGAGTGATATTATTCCACTTGAAGGCGAAGAAGAACGTATTCTGATGTGCCGACATTTTGTAGATAGTATTCGTGAGGGCAAGCAGCCCATCACTACCGGTTTATCCGGCTATACGAATAACCGCATCCTAGACGCTATATATGAATCATCCCGTACAGGCAATGAAGTTAAGCTGAAATGGGACTAAAAAGCTAATCCAAATCCATATGCAACAGGCAATATAAAGAAGCTTATAAAGATGCCAATGAAGAAGCCTAAGATAAAGCCTAAGATAAAGCCCAAGATAAAGCCCAAGCTAAAGCCCTAGATAATGCCACCTCAGTGATAACATTCTGTTATTCATATGAGGTGGCTTTTTTACATATTGGTGCTTGCAACATTAACTTACCAGGTCCCGTTACATAGTTAGCATTTGAAACGAATTGTAAAATAGAGGTTAATATAGGCGGTGAAGTGCATTTTCTTCTGGCTGTTTGGAGGAGAGGTTGAATTAGTCATACATATTGAAACTAATAGTAATCATTATAGATTTCGAGATGAATTAGTTTCACAATATACAGTTAATTCATCGTAAGTAGAGGATGGATCGAGTTAATCGAGCAATTAAGTTCATCGCCTGACACTAAATGGCTGCTTACCCGTTTGCACCATCATTTAATTGCAAAAATTGAAACTACGAGTGCATTACATGATGAATTAAATTAGGTTGGTATAATGTGGAGTATTAAGAGTAGACAGACAGACATACAGCCAAGCAAGTAAAGCGAGCCAAGCAAGCCAAGCAAGCTAAGCAGACAAGCATGCTGACCAATGACCACAAGAACAGCACATACTGCTTACATTTGCTTTGCTAAGAAATAGAGAGGGGATGCTCTATGAAAAAAGCGATAGTATTGCTATTGCTTGTAACGTTAAGTATTTTTCAATACATAAGAACGAGTTCGATTGATCAARATCCTTACTTGGTGACGAACTACAGTCGGCTTCATCCTGTGAAAGTAGAGCGTGTAGCTAAAGGTGAAGCAGAAGAACAGCTAATAGCGCTGGTCAGCGCTGGTCAAAGAAGCGAAGGAGAAGGACTTGAAAATATCGATCGCAGGACAGCGCCATAGCCAGGGTGGACACACCTATTATGAGGACGGCATTGTGGTCGATATGGCAAGCTACAATGCTATTGTTTCAATTGAATTAGCGGACACGCAAGAGATATTAGAAACGGCTTACTTATTAAAAGTGTAGAATTATTCCGTCTGCTCACAGCAGATGGTATCGTGCGAAATGTTAGTCGTACAGAAAATGCGGAGCTATTTTCACTGGCGCTCGGCGGCTATGGACTGTTTGGACTTATTTTGGAGGTCACCTTGCATCTAACGGAGGATGAGGTTTACCGAGAGTCAACCGTACTCATGAAACTTGACCAATATATCGATTATTTTCAAAAGGAAGTATTGCCAAATCCCGATATACGCTTGCATATCGGCCGAATCGGTTGCGCCTGACAGTTATTTTACGGATGCTCTTGCCAAAAATTACACAGTTGATGACAAGTCTCTACTCTCCGATCATAACAAGCTGGTAAGCAATGAGAAGTGGGTCGCGCCGGGAAAGCTGCTCTTTAATTTGAATCGATCGACAGATTGGGGCAAAAACTTGCAGTGGAACCTGCAGACGTATTTTTTTGTAGAGCAGTCGAGCAAGCTTGTAAGCCGAAACAATGCGATGCGTGCCGCTTCGGAATTTATGGAATATAGTCAACCTGGGACGAACTGCTGGCTGATTATACCGAACGCGGTGCGAGATGCGGAGTGATTGGCTCGTACCATTTTTGGACATCGGTTGCATCAGGGTTTGCAGTAATATTGGGAGGCTACCTGATCGACTGGCTGACGATTAATGCTTTGTTCTATATGAGCGCCTTGCTGTACGGAGCAAGTGCATGGACCATATGGAGAATGAGCCGAAAGGCGAGGTTGCGGGTAAAAGAGGGTTCGGTTTCCGAGCATACTGTGGTATAATAGTTCGATATATACTGATAATGTAGTGAAGGACGGGATTAAACGAATGATTAGTACAAGTGGCATTACGCTCCGTTATGGGAAGCGAGCGCTTTTTGAAGACGTAACTATCAAGTTCACACCAGGGAATTGCTATGGTTTGATCGGCGCTAACGGCGCGGGTAAATCGACCTTTCTAAAAATATTATCCGGTGAAGTCGAGCAATCGCACGGAGAAGTGCATATAACACCGGGTGAGCGTCTAGCGGTTCTTAGTCAGAACCACTATGCATACGACGAGCATGTTGTGCTTGAGACGGTTATCATGGGTCACAAAAAGCTATATGAAGTTATGAACGAGAAGAACGCGCTGTATGCAAAAGAGAACTTCACTGATGAAGACGGCATGCGTGCTGGTGAACTCGAAGCTGAGTTCGCAGATATGAACGGCTGGGAATCGGAGTCCGAAGCAGCAGAAATGCTTAACGGCCTCGGTATCACGCCAGATTTGCATGATAAGAAAATGAGTGAGCTTGGCGGTAACGAGAAGGTCCGCGTATTGCTAGCGCAAGCTTTGTTCGGCACACCGAACATTTTGCTGCTAGATGAGCCTACCAACCACTTGGACATCGAATCAATTCGCTGGTTAGAAGATTTCCTTGCTGATTACAAAGGCACTGTTATCGTAGTCAGCCATGATAGACATTTCCTGAATACGGTTTGTACACATATCGCGGATATTGATTTTGGTAAAATCCGTATGTATGTCGGAAACTATGACTTCTGGTATGAGTCCAGTCAACTTGCATTGCAGTTGATGCGCGGCGAGAACAAGAAGAAGGAAGATAAAATTAAAGAACTGCAAGCATTTATTCAGCGTTTCAGCGCTAATAAATCCAAAGCGAAGCAAGCGACATCAAGACAAAAACTTCTTGAGAAAATTTCTCTTGATGATATTCGTCCATCGAACCGGAAATATCCGTTCATTTTATTCAAAGGCGAGCGCGAGGCAGGCAAACAATTGCTGCTGGTTGATAACCTTTCGAAAACAATCGATGGTGAGAAAATCATTGATAACCTGACGATTGCGCTCAACAAAGGCGATAAAGTCGCATTTGTTGGTCCAAACAGCTTGCCGAAGACGGTATTGTTCCAAATGCTCGTTGGTGAAGTTGAGGCTGATGAAGGTAGCTACTCATGGGGAGTTACGACAACTCAAGCTTATTTCCCGAAGGACAACTCCGCTTATTTCGATGGCGTAGACATGAATTTGGTGGAATGGCTTCGTCAATACTCGAAGGATCCCGATGAATCGTTCATTCGCGGTTTCCTTGGCCGTATGTTGTTCTCAGGTGATGATGCGATTAAGAAAGCTAGCGTATTGTCCGGGGGTGAAAAGGTTCGTTGTATGTTGTCCAAAATGATGCTTGAAGGTGCAAACGTATTTGTTCTGGATGAGCCTACGAATCACTTGGATCTCGAATCAATAACAGCTTTGAATAATGGTTTAATCGATACAGACTGCACCGTGCTATTCACATCGCATGACCATCAGTTCGTTCAAACGATCGCTAACCGCATCGTTGAAATTACGCCTAATGGTGTTATTGATCGGATGATGACTTACGATGAGTACCTTGAAAGCGCAGAAGTTAAGGCGCTTCGCGAGCGTATGTACGCGGTGTAATACAGCAATAAAAGCATTGCGTCGTCCTTCGAGGGGATCCTCGCGGACGGCGCTTTTTTATATTTGAAATTCTTCATTTACCGAATTTGACCATGCGTGAAATGCTCGGCAGCTCGATCAAGGGTTAGATTTACATAAAGATAGTTAAAGTAAAAAAAGTCTTTCCCTCAGCCGTTATCGCGGCATGCAAGGGAAAGACTTTTTTTGTTCCAGAGGTAAATGGAAAAAGATTTTACATGAAAGCTTAAGAATGGATCGTAATGGATTTCAATACTTTAGTTATGAACCGCAACCGCATCAGAAGCTGTTACCTTACGGCCTTTACCATAAGGGATGCAGAGCGGTGTGCCGAAGATTGGATCAGCTGTAACCTGACATTTCATATCAAATACGTCGCTAATGAGCTTTTCGTTTACAATCCGTTCTGGTTCCCCTTGGTCGTAAATACGTCCATCCTTAACGGCAACGATATGATGTGCGTAGCGGCAGGCGAGATTAATATCGTGAAGGACCATTACGATTGTCCGGTTTTCTTGTTCGTTCAAATCGAACAGCAGGTCGAGAATCTCAATTTGATGCGTCATATCCAAATAGGTTGTAGGCTCGTCCAGTAAGATGTTACGAGTGTTCTGAGCCAGTGTCATAGCAATCCACGCCCGCTGCCGTTGTCCACCGGATAACGAATCCACGGAACGCGAGGACAACTCGGTCATATGAGTAGCATCAAGTGCTCTCTTCACCATTCGCTCATCCTCTTGGGACCATTGCTGCAGCCAGCTTTGGTAAGGGTAACGGCCTTGCTTAACGAGCTGATGAACGGTTAAGCCTTCAGGAGCAGTTGGTCCTTGCGGTAATATGGCAAGACGCTTGGCAACTTCTTTACTGGATAGCTTAGCGATATCACTTCCGTCTAGCAAAATGGATCCTTCTTGGGGCTTCAGCAAACGCGCAAGCGAACGTAGCAAGGTAGATTTTCCACAGCCGTTGCTCCCGATAAATACGGTGATTTTTCCCTCTGGGACAACAATATGAAGATCCGAGAAAATAGGCTTTTGCCCATAGGATAACGTAAGATTTCTCGCTTGAATGACCGACACGGGGCTCACTCCTTCATTTTTTATATTCTCGTAATTCGTAATGCAGAATACAGGATTTAGTTAGGCACCATTACGATGACGGTATAACAAATAGATGAAGAACGGTGCACCTATTGCCGCCGTGAAGACACCTGCAGGAATATCTAGTGGAATGAATGCCGTTCTCGCAACTAAATCAGAAAGCAAAAGTACAAGCGATCCAATAAGAGCAGACACCGGTATGACACCGCCATAAGCTGGCCCAACAAGCTTGCGAGCAATATGGGGAGCCATTAGTCCGATGAAATTAATAGCGCCACCTATGGCGACGGCAGCGCCAGCAAGAGCTACGCTAATGATAAGCAGTATAGTTCTTTTCTTATGAACAGAGCTGCCAACGCTCACAGCAACCTCATCGCCTAGCTCCTGTACATTTAAGTGACGAGCATAGATAAGAGCGATTGGCATTAAGACAACGATCCAGGGCAGTAAAGTCTTTACGTCCCTCTCCCAAGAAACGCCGTAAATACTGCCAGTCTTAAAAGTAAAAGCTTTAACGGCAACAGCCGTCGGAGTGAACGAGGCTGTTAGTATTAGCATGTAGGTTACAGCTGTCAAAGCAGTGGCCATACCAATGCCAATAAGTACAAGCCGAAGCGGTGTTATACCGCGGCGGTAGGCAAATATATAAATAAGAAACGCGGTTGCAAAAGCTCCAGCAATCGCGCTAAGCGGCATATAGCGTATACTCACATGGGAAAAGTATAAGATGAATACGACAGCCCCGAGAGAAGCTCCTCCGGTAATGCCGATAATATCCGGTGAAGTAAGCGGGTTGCGTACAATACCTTGCAATAATGCTCCTGAAACCGCTAGGGCGGAACCGACCAATATGGCGATTACCACGCGCGGCAGTCGTAGCGAGAAAATGATCATGGAGTCGGTTTCTTCCCCAATGCCAAGAAACGCGCGAATGACTGCGATTGGTGAGATGAATTTACTTCCCATCCCGGTACAAATGATGATGGCTGCCAGGTTAATGATGGCTAGAACCGAGATTACCGTTACCGTGCGACGATTTATTTGAAAAGAATACTTTCGTCCTCTGAGTGTGATCCATATATTCATGTTAGGTACTTTCCCCTCTTCTAGCGATATAGATGAAGAAAGGGACGCCAATAATTGCGGTCATTACTCCAACCGGAACTTCCTTCGGAAATGAGATATAGCGAGAACCGATATCTGCAGCAAGCAGAAGTATTCCACCAAGGACGGCGCAATAAGGGATCGTCCATCGATAATCAATTCCGACGAGATGCCGGGTTAGATGAGGAATAATAATACCGACGAATGCAATAGGGCCGGCCATTGATACCGAGCCGCCCGCGAGTATGACAATAACGACTCCGGCGGCGAGTTTAATATAAATAGTTTTCTGACCAAGACCGGTTGCGATATCGTCTCCGAGTGAAAGGACATTCATATGTCTAGTCAATATGAGCGCTCCTATAAGAGCGATAAACATATACGGTGCGGCTGCTTTAAATATGCCAATATCACGTCCAGCGACGGACCCTACAAACCAATAAAGGACTTGATCGAAGGTTTGACCGCCAGTAAGCAATACTCCTAATGAAAGGGATGAGAAGAAGGCTGTCATAGCGGCTCCTGCCAATGTTACTTTAAGCGGAGTAAGTCCATCATTTCCTATCGAGCCAAGTACATATACGAGCACAGCGGTAAAGGCAGCACCGATAAAGGCAAGCGTAGCGTATGTAGATAAGCCGTTTACGCCGAAGAAGGCCGAGCCTATGACAATAAAGAAAGCTGCTCCGGCATTGATGCCGAGAATGCTGGGTGAAGCCAGTTTGTTCTGGGTAATGCCTTGCATAAGCACGCCAGCGACGGCGAGGCTTGCTCCGGCTGTTGCTGCTATAAGAGCACGAGGCACCCGCGCAGTCTGTATGATGAGATGCTCTTGCGATCCATTAAACGCGGTATATGATTCTATCATTGTACGCCAACTAATATTCGTAACTCCGAATGCGATGCTGCAGACGATGCCGGCGGCAAATAATAATAGACCGATAAACAAACCTGTAATCTTTTGAAATCGTGATGAGAGTAGAGTAGTCATAAATTCCTCATTCCTATTATGCCAATTAATCGGTACTCAATTATTTTAGGGGAACACTTCGTTACTGTCAATGACGCTGAAAATCATTATCAATAAATCATTGACATTATTTTTGCCTCCTGCTATAGTTTCGTATGTAGAACTAATGAGAACCATTTTCATTTATAAGGAGAGAGCAAACAGATGATGCAGGTATTTAAAAGAAGATTGGTATGGACAGCCTCCGCGGCTTTGCTAGCTATGGCCGTAGTCGTATCAGGGTGCGGAAGCGCAAAAACAAATAATAACGCGGGCACGGCAAAGCCGAATGAAACAACAACGCCTCAAACCGAGGATGTTCGTACTATTACACACGCTATGGGCGAGACAAAAATAAAAGGAACTCCGCTTCGTGTCGTTGTATTGACGAACGAAGGAACAGAAGCGCTTTTAGCACTTGGAGTTAAGCCAGTAGGCGCAGTGAAATCTTGGACAGGCGATCCATGGTACGATCACATTAAAGCGGATATGGAGGGCGTTACAGTAGTAGGTGATGAGAGCCAGCCGAATATGGAGCTTATTATCAGTCTTAAGCCTGATCTTATTATTGGTAATAAATTGCGTCAAGAAAATGTATATGAACAGCTGAATGCGATAGCGCCGACTGTGTTTTCTGAAACGCTTCGCGGAGAGTGGCAGTCTAACTTCAAGCTATACGCGGAAGCGCTTGGCAAAACAGCTGAAGGCGAGAAAGTAATTGCAGACTATGATGCTCGGACAGCAGACTTCAAGACTAAAGCAGGCGACAAGCTTAACCAAAAAGTATCCGTTGTACGTTTTATGGCGGGAAAAACAAGAATTTACTTAGAAGATACATTTACTGGAGTCGCGTTCTCGAAGCTAGGAATAACTCGCCCAGACAATCAGAAGTATACAGATACATTTGTTGAAGAAATTACAAAGGAACGCCTTCCTGAAGTTGACGCCGACATGCTCTTCTATTTCACTTATGAGACAGGAGACGGTAAAGGCACGCAAATGGAAGATGAGATGCTGAAGGATCCGCTATGGCAAAGTCTTAATGTAGTGAAAAACGGCAAAGCTATTCGAGTAAGCGATGCGATCTGGAATACAGCTGGCGGTGTAGTCGCAGCTAACCTAATGCTGGATGAAATCTACAACATTTATGAAATAAAATAATAAGCAGTAAAAAGGAACAGCTGGAGAGTTTTCTCCAGCTTTTTTTTATTGCAGCAATCAATAAATGTTGCGTGGATGCATAAAAGCGCGCACCAGGTAAACACTGTTTCTCTAGACCCACATGGTTCTGTTCGGGTATGATACCGATAGATTATTTGCAGAAGCTGGAATGATTAGAAGGTTAGGCTTGGGAGGGTATGAACACTGAATCAGTACGATGAGATTAAACAAGGTGAAAAGGGCGCCTGGGTAAGTATAGGCGCGTATTTGGTGCTTTCTACACTTAAGCTTGCTGCAGGGTACTGGTTCGTATCAGGTGCTCTCGTAGCGGACGGTTATAATAACCTGACTGATATTGTTGCCTCAGTAGCGGTATTGATCGGATTACGAATATCGCAAAAGCCTCCGGATAAGGACCATCCTTACGGGCACTTCCGAGCGGAGACGATTGCAGCACTTATCGCATCGTTCATAATGGCAACGGTGGGTGTACAGGTATTGATTAGCGCGGTTAAATCATTGTTTGCCGCAGACCATCATGTTCCGAATTTATCATCTGCCTGGATAGCATTGTTCGCCGCTTTAATTATGGGAGGCGTCTATTTGTACAATCGGAGACTTGCACTTCGTATTAATAATCAAGCATTGCTAGCGGCAGCGAAGGATAATTTGTCTGATGCGCTCGTAAGTATCGGTGCTGCAATAGGCATTATCGGGGCACAATTCGGATTGCCTTGGCTTGATCCCGTTGCAGCGCTTGCGGTAGGTGCGATTATTTGCAAAACAGCATGGGACATTTTCTATAGCGCAACGCATGTTTTGACGGACGGCTTTGATGAGAATGAGCTGAATACGCTGCGCTCGTCAATTGCGAAGACTAAGGGTGTCAAATCGATTAAAGATATTAAGGCAAGGGCACATGGCAGCCACGTGTTGATCGATGTTATCGTGCAAGTGGATCCTGGACTGTCACTTATAGAGAGTCATCGCATTAGTGATGAAATCGAGCATCGCATGTCTCGAAAGCATAATATTATGAGTGTGCATGTGCATGTGGAGCCACTTGAAGGAGAAAACAGCAGCCCCCTGCGAACGGATTAGAAAAGCATTAACGACAATCGGTGGTGACGTCCCCTTTACGCCGAGTTTCTGTATGTAGTATGATTAATTCGGAAAATAACTATATATAGTATGAGGTGGAGAAKGGGAAATGAAATCTATTTGTGTTTTTGCTGGATCTAATTTAGGAGAGCATGATGAATATGCTCAAAAAGCGATTGAGCTTGGAAATTATATCGTACAAAAAAAGTATCGGCTAATTTACGGCGGCTCTACAAT
>NZ_JBFUHJ010000118.1:0-14184 GCF_056402455.1 Paenibacillus sp. P4_A7
GATATGGATCGCTTTTCGAGGGCTGCTGGTCACAGGTTTGTGTTTTATTATCCTTTTTCCGCTTATTCAGAAACTATCCGTTGTGTTCCGTAACAAGGCTGACATGTATGACCCAACGGTACTATGGATTCCTAGAAATTTCACGATGGAAAATGTGATTATAGCAATGGAAAACATGAATTATTGGGTTGCTTTTAAAAACACGCTTATCATCTCAGCGGGTACGACTATCCTGCAGGTGTTGTCATGTGGTCTAGTAGCGTATGCGTTCGCTCGCTTACGTTTTTGGGGCAGTGAGGTGCTGTTTTTCCTAGTCATCTTCTCCATTGTGGTTCCGCCTCAAACCTTGATGATCCCTACGTATTTGACGTACCGCTACTTTGATTTCTTCGGGATTCTTGGGTTGTTCGGTAAGGATGGTATCAATTTGATTGATACGATATGGCCTTTTATTATGTCTTCATCATTTGCTGCAGGATTGAAAAATGGCCTGTACATCTTTATTTTCCGCCAATTTTTCCGGGCGATTCCGAAGGAGCTTGAAGAAGCGGCTTATGTGGATGGCAGCGGGATCGGGGCAACATTCTTTCGCATTATTTTACCGAATGCGGTGTCTGCTATCATTACAGTTGTCTTATTCTCGTTCGTATGGCAATGGAATGACAGCTACTTCGTATCACTCTTCTTCAATAAAGAGCCGGTGCTCTCAACACAAGTGTCTGCTTTAACGGCGGAAATCTTTCAAAACGTTACTGGCGAGCCTCTGTATGTGTCGATGATCTTAAATACTGGAACGCTGCTTGTTTTGGCACCACTTATCATTATGTATATTTTCGCACAAAGATATTTCGTTGAGGGTGTAGAACGAACGGGTATTGTTGGATAAAACAAAGCGCTGCCCCATGAAGCAACTGAATTGGGGCAGYCTTTAACCGTATCGGCGTCGAGCGAGGATAACAGATTACAAGATTAATTTATAGGGCAGGTGCTACTGGATATGCAAAAGTGGTTTGAGGAAGCGAAGCTAGGTATTTTTATTCATTATGGTATTTATGCGGTAAATGGGATTTCTGAATCATGGTCTTTCTATAACGGAAGAGTTTCCTATGAAGATTACATGAAACAATTAGATGGCTTCACGGCATCGAAGTTTGATGCAGAAAAATGGGCCGATCTGATTGAAAAATCAGGTGCAAAATATGCTGTTCTTACAACAAAGCATCATGATGGGGTAGCGTTGTGGGACACTCAATATAGTGATTTAAATGTTGTGAAAAAAACGCCAGTCAAACGTGATCTTATTAAAGAATACGCGGATGCTGTCACTAAAAGAGGTATTCGCCTTGGCATGTATTATTCTCTGATCGACTGGTCACATCCCGATTATCCAAGTGTATATGGCGGCGGCCAGGTACCTGAGGATCTAAGTACAGTTAATAAATATTGCAGTCCTACTGACGGCGTTCAGGATGAAGAGAAATGGCAGAAATTTTTAGAGTTTAACAATAATCAGTTGAAGGAAATTTTAACAAACTATGGTAAAGTTGATCTGTTGTGGTTCGATGGAGACTGGGAAAGAAGCGCTGAGCAGTGGAATTTGCCAGAGTTCAAGCAGTATTTGCAATCGTTTAACCCAGATATCTTGATCAACTCACGCCTATCAGGACATGGCGATTACAAAACTCCGGAACAAGGTATTCCGATTACGCGTCCAGAAGGTCCATGGGAATTCTGTACAACGATCAATAGCTCTTGGGGTTATGTACCGACGGATAATCGCTACAAATCGTTAAACCAGATCATTAGAATGTTCTGTGATTGCATAACACTGGGCGGCAACATGCTGCTGGACATCGGACCGATGGAAGATGGAACGATCGATAAAAGACAAGAAGATATTTTGCTAGGCCTCGGTGAATGGATTAAGTCGCATGAAGAAGCTGTATTTGGAACAGATGAAGGAATTATGCCGCGCTATTTTCTAGGTGGAAGTACAATTTCTAAAGATAAAAAGACATTATACCTGTTTGTATACGATGATCCTAAAGAAAATGTATGCCTGAAGGGTCTATCTAATCCAATTAAGAGAATCACCGTCCTTCACTCTGGTAAAGAGCTAACTCATGAAATTCACGGCGGGGTGCCTTGGTTTAACATTCCGGGTACAACTTGGATTCAGATGACAGCTGAAGATGCTCATAAGCAGGTGACCGTTCTTAAACTAGAGTTTGATGAAGAGCTAGATATGTACGGTGGTTCTGGAGCTGTTGTGACACACAACTAGAGGAGGAAAATAAATGAGTTACAGCGGAGTATCGGAGCCGAACATTGAATATGCTCCGAAACATTATATGTGTAAACGAGCGGTTGGCCCGCTCGTTTTAGATGGCCGAGTTGATAAGCCGTTCTGGGCAGAGGCGGATTGGACGGAGCATTTTGTCGATATTGAAGGGGATCTTCGTCCGCTGCCTGCTAAGCAAACTCGGGTAAAGATGCTATGGGATGATGAGTATTTCTATTTTGCAGCAGAGCTGATTGAGGATCAGATATGGGCTACATTGACGGAGCGGGAATCGGTTATTTTCTATGATAATGATTTTGAGATTTTCATAGACCCTGATGGCGATACACACCAATATTATGAATTTGAGATCAATGCGTTGAACACCGTATGGGATTTAATGCTGGTTAAACCATATCGTGATGGAGGGCCTGCGGTAAATGCCTGGGATATTAACGGACTTCGGACAGCAGTACATATTGATGGGGAGCTTAATCGACCAGGGCCTCATAATCGGAAATGGAGCATTGAGGTAGCTATGCCTTGGACTAGTCTTCGCGAATGCTCATCTAATGGCCAATCACCAGAAAAGGGTGACTTTTGGCGCGTTAATTTTTCCCGCGTAGAATGGCGCACGGAAGTTAAGGACGGAAAGTACTGTAAGGTGCTGAATCCCGATACCGGCAAGCCCTATCCTGAGGACAACTGGGTGTGGTCACCAATGGGCATTGTCAACATGCATTACCCAGAACTATGGGGTTATGTCGTGTTCACTGATGAACAGGGGCCCGAATCTTTTGAGCTTTCGTCAGACGAACGCATTAAGTGGGAGCTGCGCAAGCTGTACTACCGAGAACGTAATTATTTTGCAGCTCACGGAAGGTTTACTGATGATGGACAGCTATTAATGGGTGAAGAAGCGTGGAGCATTTCACCTGCAATTGAGACGACCAGCAAACTATTTCAGATTTCCGCTCCATCAATGGATGGAAGTACAACCTTCTACATCAAGGAAGACGGAAAGCTATGGAAGGAGTAATATCAATGACTATTCAAACCTCTGTTTTTTCATTAGATAAAGGTACTATGGAGCAGATCGAGCAGAAATTTATTGAGAAAAGAAAGCTTGCTCATGCAAGAGAGCAAGAGCTGTTTGATGTGTTCAAAGAGGAATTGACAGTTGAAGAAACGTGGGCGCTTAAATACTTATTTGCCTATATGCCATTGAATGATTTGGCTGATTATTCGGGTTCTCTATTTCTAAGTCATGTGCGTCAAACACTGGAAATTCGTAAGCAGGTGTCTTGGGGAAAAGTGGTTCCCGATCACCTGTTTCTTCATTTCGTACTGCCGTACCGGGTAAATACAGAAAATATTGAGGATTATCGTGGTATTTTGTATGACGAGTTGGCCGAGCGAACTAAGCAATTATCTATGACGGAAGCGATTCTGGAGACGAACTATTGGTGCCATGAAAAGGCCAATTATATTGGAAGCGATTTACGGACGATATCTCCATTAACGATGATCCGCAATGCGCGTGGCCGCTGCGGAGAAGAATCAACGCTTGCAGTTGCAGCCTTGCGGAGCATTGGCATTCCGGCTCGTCAGATCTATACGCCGCGCTGGGCTCATTCTGATGATAACCATGCTTGGGTGGAGGCTTGGGCTGACGGACGATGGTATTATATCGGTGCATGCGAGCCGGAACCGCGTCTGAATCAAGGCTGGTTCAGTCCTCCATCACGGCGGGCAATGCTCATTAATACGCGGATTTTTGCCAGTTACCCAGGACCTGAAGATATAACGCTTGCCGATGAATGGTTCACAGAAATCAATTTATTGGAAAATTACGCTCCGACACGGACGATCACTGTTTCTGTTAAGGATGAGCAGGGCCGCCCAGTCAGCGGAGCTGATGTACACTTCCAGCTGTATAATATGGCAGAATTTTATCCAATTGCTACGCTTCCGTCTGATGAGCGCGGAGAAGCCTCGTTCAAGACAGGCTTCGGTGATTTGGTCATTCGTGCAGTGAAGTCGGGAGAATGGGGAGAAAAGAAAATAACTGTCGCTGATAGTGAGCGAATCGAGATCTGTCTTGATCAGAAGCTGCAGCCAGAAGGCTCGGTAGACTTTGATATGGTACCACCGCCAGAGCGAGAGGGTGAACCTGTTGCTCCGCTTTCTGAAGAGAAGATCCAGCAGTTTAATTGCCGCGTTGAAGAAGGAACGAAGATTCGTACTCATTATGAGGATTCTTTCTTAGATGAAGAGCAAGCAACGGAATTGGCTCAAGCGGTTGGACTCCCTCCGGCACGGGTATGGGATGTTCTGCGCAAAGCACGTGGCAATAGTCGCGAAATCGCAGCATTCCTGCGAAATCGCTCTCTTGAATTTAAAGAGATGCCGCTGAAGCTGCTGGAAAGTATGAATGAGAAGGATCTGATCGATTCATTCTGCCCTACGCTTGATGATCATCTGATTGGTTCTCTTGCACAGCGAAGAGAGCTCCCAGAAGATATATTCATTCCTTATGTTCTCTGTCCGCGTGTGTTATATGAAATGATCGTACCTTATAAGCATTTTTTCCAAAATGCTTTTTCAGAATCGGAATCGGCTGTGTTTAGAGCGGATCCCTCGGAACTTGTCAGGAGACTGGATGAAGAGTGCGAAGTCTGGAACGATATCCCTAACTTGGTTGGTAAGGGCACACCGGTGGGCACCTTCCAGATCAAGAAGGGCGATCAAGCTTCCCTCGATATTTTATTCGTATCCATTTGTCGCAGCTTAGGCATCCCTGCGCGTCTGCATCCGAGTCAGCATAAGCCGCAATATATGGTGGCTGGCAGCTGGATAGATGCGTTATTCGCGCAAGAAACCTTGCTGCAGAAGGGGAAGAAGGATAGCGGAACGCTGCAATTGATAAAGGACAGCAAGTCTGAGGTAGATGCTCCAGCAGCAGCCTATTGGAACAATTTCACCTTCGCGCGGCTAGAGAACGGAGTCTATAAAACGTTGGTCTACCCCTATGGCAAATTAGATGTATATAATGAGCCATTTGAAGTTGAAGAGGGTTCGTACCGAATCACTTCGGGCATTCGTCTGAAGGACGGCACCGTGCGAGTACGCTTTACTTATTTCGAAGTGCGCGGCGGGGAACAAACAGACGTTGGGCTATCCTTCCGTGAGGCGTCGCTTGATATTCCGGTACTAGGAACGATTAGTCGGAACAGTACGTTCTCCCTTCTGGACGGAACTGGCAAGACTCTCGAGGAACTAGTTGGTACAAGCGGTGCGATAGTTGCTTGGATCGAGCCGGAACGGGAACCTACTAAGCATTTGATCCGTGAAATGTCCGAGCTTGCTGAGCAGGTTGCTGAGCATAGTGTTCCTGTATTATTCATTGTTGGTGATAATCAATGGACGGCATCGTTCGATCCTTTTAATTATCCGAAGCTGCCGGCAAGTACCATTATTGTTAGAGATTCTTCATATGATTCATTACCGGGCTTTATATCGCAGCCTCCAGCGAATGAGGCGGGCTTCCCGCATCTATTCGTGCTGGACGAAAGTAACCAGATTCGTTACACAGCATCAGGTTACAAAATTGGATCTGCTAAAGATGCGTTGCAGGTTTTAACTGGCGTAAGACAACAATAGATAGAGAAATAGGAGTGAACCAAATTGATGAAACAGGAATACATTGTGGCTGGTTACGTCGCTGATTCCAATCTTAATGATATGACACAGGAAGATATAAAGAAATTGACTCATCTAAATGTAGCATTCGGGCATGTTTTGAACGATAAGATCCGTACAGATCATATGAAAAATATGGGTCATTTACATGAGATCAAACGCGTTAATCCCGAGCTAAACCTATTGTTATCTGTAGGTGGATGGAGCGCAGGAGGCTTCTCGGAAGCTGCTGCTACCGAAGAGGGTAGAACAAGTATGGCCGATTCTGCTGTTCGTGCATTGACAGACCATCCGTTTGACGGGATCGATCTGGATTGGGAATATCCTTGTTATGGAGAAGCCGGTATTCATTCGAGTCCGGATGATAAGAAGAATTTTACATTGCTTCTGAAGACGATGAGGGAAGCGCTGGATCATAAAGGGGCACAGGATGGCAGGCACTATATGCTTACTATTGCGGCGGGCGCAGACCAGTATTACGTGGACGGTACGGAGATGGATCAAGTTCAGAAGTATCTCGATTTTGTTCAGTTGATGACCTATGATATGCGTGGAGGGTTTCAAGTTTTGACAGGCCATCATACTAGTTTATACACTCCGAGCGGAGATTTATTCCGTATTAGTACTGATGCTTCCGTCAATATATTCATCCGTGCAGGTGTTCCAAGAGAGAAAATTGTAATTGGGGCAGCATTCTACTCTCGTGTATGGCATCAAGTTCCGGATCGTAATAACGGGCTTCTGCAAATGGCTGGCACAACAGGCGGCTATGGGCCGGACTTTACAGTCCTATCGGCGGACTACATCAATAAAAATGGGTATATTCGCTATTGGGACGAGGAGGCTTGTGCGCCGTTCCTTTTCAATGGCAGCAGCCTCATTTCCTATGATGATGAAGAATCCATTCAGCACAAATCCGATTACGTAAAGAATAACAGCTTAGCCGGAATCATGTTCTGGGAGTACGGCTGCGACAAGACGCATCGTTTATTAAGTGCTATCCATAATGGATTGAAGTCTTAGGCACAACTACGATCTGAAGTGGGAAAATGAAATGGAAATGAAAAAGATACACCCGTTGCTTTGGCGGCGAGGTGTATCTTTTTTTATTTACAATTTATAGACAGATAGTAGGAGATGATGAAAGGGCCGTATGAGAGGACAGCGAGGAGTGGGCATCAAGAGTGGACAGGAAGAAATGGTAGCAAGATGAGAGAGTAGTGAGGGGGCAGATCAAGGAAGGGCAGTAGAAAGTAGTAAGAGAGGGTAGGAAGAGGCGTAGTAAGGGTGTCGATCAAGGGAGGATAGCAGAAGGTAGCAAGAGTGATCAGGATGAGAGCGTAACAACAGAGCAGAACAAGGGAGCATAGCAGAGCGTAGCAAAAGAGAGGGAGTAAAAGCTTTCTGCATTGTGGCATGTCGGCCTGATTGGGCAGAACTTGTTTGGGTCCAAAAGTTATCGAATCCCCTCATTACATACAATGGCAGATGTTACGAACATCCAGAGAATAGTTAAACGTGTTGCCAGCGATGCGGACAGCCTAAGCGACATTAATATGACCATCCGTCGCAGCTATTCCGAGTTATCGGCTCTAGGTACAGAAAACGAAACTCAGCCAGATGGATACGACTCTCTGTCCGCGGCTTTTTCGATACCTGAGTAGTTTCAATATTTGAAACTAACTGTGATTCGAAGAGGGTCAGCTGCGATTTAGTGTCAGAGAATGAACTTAATTGCTGAGTTTGCTCGATTCGGGCTCTGTTCAGGTGAATTAGTTGCGAATTCTGAAACTAAATCTTCTCTATATCCATAATAACTCTCTGTAGTTTCACATTCTGAAACTAATTTATCAGTGCCACCGAACTACTGGTGATAAATGTCTTCTGTCACAGMGATATCTTATTGGTCAATTGGAGGGTGTGTGATACTACGCTTTTGTTACTCTGCAAGCCCTTCTTGTATCAGACTCTTTATGGTAATCCAACAGGCGTATGGAAAAAACCTTGCATATGCTCACCAAATGGAGTGCATATGCAAGGGATCTTTGATGATATTAAACTTTTATCAGCTATCAATCATTACTCTGACTAAAGCTGAAATTAGCAATATACAAGTAGTGAGATCTGACTAAAGCAGAAATCAGAGATACCAAGCAGTGGGAAGTGACATTTACTAAATTTATCTTCATTTGTTGTACTTGACTGTATTTCATACAATCAAAGCTTTACCTAAAAGCCGGAATTGCCCACAGACTGTATTTTATCCAAGCAAATCGTCCCATTTGGTTGATAAAAAGCTTTTTAATGCCGATTTGATTGTAATTTTTCCATTCAAACACACAAATAAAGTAGATATCAGGTGTTTGATTGGACAATATACACTCAAACCATCAAACTTATTCGATTAATCACCCAAACCGTCGAGCTTATACGATTTGTCAGCCAAACCGTCGAGCCAATACGTATTATCATTCAAACCGTCTAACCTAAACGTTTTGTCACTCCAATAGAACGATGGTGAGTGGTGCTATGCACCACTAAGAATCTCCTCAGGACGCATAGCATTCAGTTGCAATTCATAAAGCTGACGATACAATCCACCTTCAGCTAATAGCTGTCTGTGATTGCCTCTCTGTACAATCTCTCCAGCGTCTACTACCAAGATTTGATCCGCTCGGACAACTGTAGCCAGACGATGGGCAATAATGAAGGTCGTTCTGTCTTTCATCAAACGTTCTAATGCTTCTGTTACTAATGCTTCAGATTCCGAATCGAGCGCAGAGGTCGCCTCATCGAGAATTAGAATTTTAGGATTTTTCAAGAGAGCTCTCGCGATCGCAAGCCGTTGTTTTTGACCGCCGGATAATCGCATTCCTCGCTCACCTATAATCGAATCGTAGCCATCCTTGAAATCCGATATAAACTCATGAGCATTAGCTGCTTTAGCTGCCTTAATGATTTCATCCATCGGTACGTTTTCACGTCCGTATATCATATTGTCCTTAATTGTTCCAGAGAATAGGACATTGTCCTGCAGTACGATGGCGATATGCTTCCTAAGATCATCTAGCTTATAATCTCGTATATCCTTACCATCAATGAATATCGCGCCTTCAACAGGATCATAAAATCTCGGGATGAAATTGATCAATGTGGACTTGCCCGCACCACTGGGTCCTACCAATGCGATCACATCACCGGACTTGGTTTTAAAGGAAATGTCACTGATCCCAGTACGCTTTTCGATTTCGACATCCGGATGTTTCGGAGCAAGATGCGTGGGAACCCAGTAGAATTTTTTTGGAGGACGTTCTCTCTCGACAAGATCGGGATTTATCCGCTGGTTATCTATATCTTTGTAAACTAAATTTCTTGTATGGTATGTATAAGTAACGCTACGAAACTCCACTTCTCCTCTGCATTCTGGCATAGGTAATGCGTAAGATTGCTCTACAATATCCGGTTTTTCATCGAACACTTCAAAGATTCGTTCGATGTTCGTTACTGAGTTTTGAATCGTTACGTTAACGTCTGCGAACCGTTGAATGGGACCATACAGGTTGCCTAGAAGCATTTGGAACGCGATGATTTCCCCGGCGCTCATTTTACCTTTTAACACCATGCCTCCGCCTACAAGCCAAATGACGATGCCGCCGATATGTGACAACGATTCGCTAAGTCTCCCCAGAATATTCGAAAACAAATGAGCGGCGACTGTATGATGATAATGCTGCTTGGTTTGCTTGTTAAATCTGATCTTTTCATGTTTCTCTCCATTAAAAGCTTGAACAATGCGAATTCCGCCCATTCGCTCGACTAAAGTACCTGAAACTCGCTCCATTTGCCGATGAACGGATCTCCAAGTAAGTCGAATCCAAACATTCATATTTGTGAAGGATAAGTAATAAAAGGGCAGTACACATAGTGAAATCAAAGTAAGTGTTACGTTCATTCGAAACAGAAGGAAACTGGCGAACAAAACCATAAATAAATCAAGTACTAAATTGATCACTCCGCCGCCAATGAGGTTTTGCGCTCCTCCGACATCATGTATGACCCTTGAAGCGACACCGCCAACCTGTCGCTGGTCATAATAGCTCACCGACATCCGCTGCAGATGGTCATATAATTGTTCTCGCAAATGCATCATCATTTTATTGCCGAGGATGGCCGAGAAATAATTTCGTAAGAAATTCAGCACTACGCCTAAAAACAAAATGCCAGACATAAGCAGTACGGTATTTGTTAACCGCGAGTAATCATCGCCAATTAGTACGTCATCAACAAGAACCTGGGTGAAAACAGGCATGGACAGCGGAGCGGTAAACTGTAAAATGCCTATTACGATGATGACAATGATCATCGACCAATAGGGTTTTGCCCAAAGGACATAACGTTTGATTGGACTCATGAGTATCACATCTCTTCTGAATATATTTTTTGGAAGCCTTAACCATCTTAGCGAATAATGAAAGGGGATACAATTATTGTATGGTATATCAAATGTAAGGGATTGAAAGGGGAATGGCGAAATGGGTGGGATACCTCTGTGTTTCAAGTTCTAACGTGAGAATTTCCGTTATAATCGGCTAGTTTAGCTTTATTTCCATTTTACTTTGTTCAATAAATAGCGTTAAATTAGATAGTTTAAAATGGAATATAATCATCCATTATAAGGTTGCTAATAAAAAGTGAGGCAGCACAGACCCATGAGAACGATAGGGTCCGTGCTGCCTCTTTCTTGTAGACGGTTAGGCCGAATCCCGCGGAATTAATGCTGCGGAAAGCTGAATGTTTTCACTTGGAGCGCCAGGACGCTCGATCCGGCGTTGAAGCGATTCGATAGCGCGGTGGCCTAGCTCTTCTTTACAAAGATTTACTGTCGTTAGCTGCGGAGATGCTGTGATGGCTGCTTCAACGTTGTCAATTCCAACTACGCGGCACTGGTCAGGAATGGACAATCCCATCTGTTGCAGCCTCCGCATCCATTGGATAGCGATGTCATCATTGGCGCCGATCCATGCATCTGGTCGCTCCTCCAAAGGAAGACGGGAGAGTCGCTCTGCAGCGGCATCTAGCCATCCTCCTTTTTCGTAAGTAATATCCCATTCTAACAGCTTCGTTTCTTCGGACCCATAACGTTCCATAGCAAGGCGAACACCGATACGACGCTCGGCAAAGCTGGCGGATTGGCCATTGTCTCCAAGAAATACGATGGTCCGGCTTTGCTTGTTTAGTAAATGGCGGGTGATATTGATTCCCGCTTCAATGTTGGCATGATTCACCGAATCACAAACGAGCAGCGGCTCGGTGTGATCGACAAGTACTATCGGTTTGCCCGTACGAGCCATTCGCTGCAGGGCATCGTATGGGTATGAACCCATTACAATTATTCCAAGACAACTGCTCCAATCCAAATGCGGCGCTATTTCTTCTTGAGGAGATTGTGCGGTTACAGGAGAACATGCGAAATCTTGCGATAAGATGACATGCTGCCATCCCCTTTCGTTGCATCCCGAGATCAAGCCCGCCAAAACCCGCTGCCAATAGTAAGGGTCGCCGCGATTGGACTGATTGATGCAGATTATGACAAAGGAAGAAGCTGAACCAATGGAGGTTGGTGTTGTGTCATGATCCTGTCGCGGAAGCTCGTAACCCAGCGTTCGAGCAAGCTCGATGACGCGTTCGCGCGTTGCAATGCTTACGCCTGTTTTCCCGCTAAGTGCCCGGGAAACGGCGTACTTCGATAGGCCGAGCTGATCGGCTATCATTTGTATGGAAATTTTACGTGGCATATGTTCTGTATCTCCTTGACGATTATTACTAAAGGATTTAGACTGAAAACAACATAACGTTATTATAATTTATAATAACAAAAATAACAAATATAATTATTTGGAGGCATCTATGAAAATATTGTTTTTTTACGATGATACCTTTCCTTATGAAGGAGCACGCCCCACTGAGCAAGTGTTGAAGGAGGCTTCCACATGGGCGGAAATCAGCAATGCGGATACATTGTCTGACCGATTGACAGAGGGAGGCTGGGATGCGCTTGTTCATCTGCACGGACCCTATTTTCCTAAACAAGCATGGAAATCAGTGAAATTGCATTTGGAGTGTGGTGGAGGCCTGGTTCATACCGGGGGAGTTCCATTCCGCAAACCAGTCGTAAAAAACGGCGATACTTGGAAGGTCGAACGCGAACAAATTGCCTATCATCAGCAATTGAATATACATGACGCATTACCCGTTGATGTTGATAAAGTAGAGCGATTAGTCGCATCTGGCGAATTTGCAGTTATGGAGGGCAGTGAGAGTCTCTTTGGAATCGAACCGACTTGGGGATTAACCCTTCATCCGTCGAAATCAAGTGACATACCAAGTGAAATGGGATCCTGCGGACCGATGGATGCTCATATCTATCCGTTGCTCACAGCTGTTGACCGTGATGGGAGGGAGAGAGCAGCTCCAACTGTGTTGATCGAGAACACAAAAGGTGACTTTGCCGGGGGGCGTTGGGTACTTGTCAACCAAACGTTGCAAGCGCTCTTCTGGAGCGGGCGCGGTCTTACCTTGCTTGAGGAACTTGCTGAATTTGCGGGACGCGGTGTAACCGAATTGTGGATAAAGCCGAGTTATGCGGTTTATGAAGCAGGAGAACAACCTCAGCTAGTACTCCAATTACAGACGTTGTCACGCACTTCTATGGTTAATCAGAACTGGACATTTAAATTGTCAATTGGAATGGAGGGCCAGACTCCTGTTTGGACGGGAACTGTTCAAGCTCAAACGGGGCCTGATCGTCGCGATTTACAGCTGCTACGTATTCCTGTTCAGATTTCAGCGGTACCAGGCCTTTATCAAATCCGCTGCGAAGCAAGATCGGATTCAGGTGATGTCCGTTTGATGACACAAGCGTTTTGGGGAATGGACCGAGAGCTTCTGCAGAGCGGGGAGATGCTGGAATGCGGACGCGATTACTTTATCCGGGACGGCCGACCGATGCCGATTGTCGGAATGACATATATGACCTCAGACGTATCACGTAAGTTTCTCCATCTTCCGAATGTAGACCGTTGGGATCAAGATATGGCTGAGATGAAGCGGGCGGGGATTAATCTTGTGCGAACTGGAATTTGGACAGGTTATCGTTCGATTATGTTTACTGACGGACATGTGGAAGAGAATATCATGCGGGCAATCGATGCTTTCGTTTTGACGGCGAAGAAGAATGACCTTGAGGTGACATTTACTTTCTTCTCATTCGCGCCTGAAGCATGGGGGGGAGTCAATCCTTATTTAGATCCACGAGCGTTAGAAGCACAGAAGCGGTTTATCGCATCCATCGTCTCTCGTCATCAAGGAACGAAGAACGTTCACTGGGATCTGATTAATGAACCGACTCTATTCGATCCTGAGCGGCTCTTTGAAGGGCCGCGAGCTTTAGCGGACCGATTTGAACGCAAAGCGTTTACCAATTGGCTGCAGGAACGTCATAACAATGATATAACCGAGCTTCAAGAGTTGTGGAACATGACACCTGATCAACTACCGTCCTTCGAAGCAGCCATGCCGCCTGACTCGAATGATACGCAATTCGACAGTGTGCTGTGGCCTAAGAAATGGGCGCGTTGGCTCGACTATACCTTATTCACAATGGCCATGCACAACCGCTGGGCATCGGAGCTTACCGCAGCCATTCGACGTTCGAATCCGAACCAACTGGTAACGGTCGGGCAGGATGAGGCGCTTGGCGCACAAAGGCCTTCTCCATTCTTCTATGCTCCAGCTGTAGATTACACAACGGTGCATAGCTGGTGGCTCATGGATCAGTTGGTATGGGACGGCATCTTTGCAAAGACGACCGATAAACCGAATTTGATCCAAGAAACAGGAATTATGCACATTCAAAGACCGGACGGCATTGCGAAGCGCTCCGAAGAAGAACTGCGCAACATTCTCGAACGGAAATATGCGTATGCATTCTCAACCGGTGGTGCAGGTGCCGTGCAATGGATTTGGAATACGAATTACTTTATGGATAACGCGAACGAATCAAATATCGGTGCGCTTAGAGCCGACGGAACACAGAAGCCTGAGGCGGATGTTTCTTACGACTTTGGACGGTTTATTGGGGAGATCAGCGACTTGTTCGAGGGGCGTGTGCTGGAGGATGTAGCGGTTGTTTATCCTTACTC
>NZ_JBFUHJ010000119.1:0-14118 GCF_056402455.1 Paenibacillus sp. P4_A7
GCTACAGGTTTTTCAATTTCTCTTTGCAACAGGTTTTGGAAATCCAATTAAAAATGGAATAAACCCGCAACGACAACTTCGTTATTCCGAAAAAATCATGAATTGGCTTGAAGGAAATTATTCAAAAGAAATTTCACTAGATATGTTAGCGGAAATCCTGCATTTATCCGAATCTTATGTATCCCGTATCTTTAAACAAGAAACAGGCGTTAAATTGATGGATTATATTCTCGCTAGACGAATCCGACAAGCCTGTGTGTTTTTAATAACTAGTAACAAAGGGATCGAGCAAATCAGCATTGAGGTGGGGATGAACAATTTCCCTTATTTCTGCCAGGCTTTCAAAAAGCTCGTAGGGACGACACCAATGAAGTATAGAAAAAAGCTACAACATCTAGATTAATTAACAAACAACTACCAATCGTCTCCTTACATCTTCATCTTCTACAAAAAAAAAAAAAGAACCCACCTCCTAATTCGGAGGCAGATCCCTTCTCTCATGGCGTTGATTGCTCAGTTACTGGAAGACCCGTCGCTTTATCTAGAACGAGTAGGCCTGATTAACCTACCCTTGTTAATGAGAAGCTGAATACTCTTCTAGTTCAGCTGCTGGGTCCAATCTTTCTTTGCTCATTGCGAAGGCTCCTAATAAAGCAATAACAGATGGAATGATCGCCCAAGCAAAGGTATGAACGATTGATGAGGTGAGTGCCTCTGAAATTTTATCTAGAACCTCAGTAGGAATTAATTCACGCGTTTCTGGAGTTAAAATTTTACGTGGATCACTTAAATCGACACCTTCCGGCATTTGGGCACCGCTTTCGAACTTAGAAGCTAATTTATTCATAAACACATGACTTTGAATAATGCCGAATACCGTAATCCCGAGTGTCATTCCCAGAGACCGCATAAAGTTCAGTGTAGAGCTTGCTGAACCGCGCTGCCTTGCGCTGAATCCATGAATAGCCGCATTGCTTAATACGGAAAAAGATGCTCCAATACCAAGACCGACAAGAATCATAAAAATCGTGACCATGAACCGCGAAGAACCAGTCGTTAATGTAGTGAGAAGAGCAATACCTATAACAAGAAGCGTTAATGTCGGAATCATAATGGAGCGATACTTAAACTTAGTTAGAACAGCACCGCCACCCCCAGCAGTCACAACAGAACCAAGCATCATCGGAAGCAAAACAAGCGCTGAATTAGTAGCCGAACCGCCAAGTACGCCTTGGATGAAAATCGGTATGTAGACCGAGGCTGTAATAAACGCTGCACCGCTAAACATAGCCATTAGATTACTAGTTGTATAGAGACGATTCTTGAACATACTGAAGGTGATGATTGGCTCTTGTGCACGACGTTCTATAAATATAAAACCAATGATTAGTACTACAAAAGCAACGAACAAACCTATAATCATAGTGGAATCCCAAGTATATTTCTTCCCTCCAAGCTCAAGCGCGAACATAAGGCACAGGATGGATGCTACTAGCGCAAATGCCCCAAGGTAATCGATTTTCTGCTTGGAATGCTCGACAGACTCTTTGTAGAAGAATGCAATCATAATAAATGCAAGAAGGCCAATCGGTAAGTTGATATAGAATACCCACGACCAATTGACATAATCCGTAATATAACCCCCAATAAGAGGGCCAAAAATACTGGATAAACCAAAAACGGCGCCGAATAACCCGCCCATCTTGCCCCGCTTGTCAGCAGGAACTACATCAAACATGATCGTGAATGCGATAGGCATAAGCGCGCCTCCGCCAATTCCTTGAATCGCACGATAAACAATTAGCTGTTCGATCGAGGTTGCCGTGCCACATAAGGCAGAACCCGCCATGAACACAATAATTCCGAAAATAAAGAACCGCTTGCGGCCATACATATCGGATAATTTCCCGAAAATCGGCATACCCGCCATCTCAGCCACCAAATAAGCTGAGGTCACCCACATCAATTTGTTAAAACCGCCTAGGTCCCCCACGATGGTACCCATTGCTGTTGCTAATATGGTGTTATCCATCGAAGCCATAAGAATGGCCAACAGCAGCCCAGCAATAATAACACCCATCTTATTTCCCTTTGCCATCTGCTCTTTTTCCCTCCACTTTCCTGCTAAAAAAACTAATAATGGATACATTTTGAAGCCGCTTAATTATTGTATTGCAGCACTTATGGTTTTACCATTTGTAAATCAACAATAATTCCGATAAAATGAATCCAATAATACCTCGTTGATCAAGTATCTTTTAACTGATTATCTCGATTTCAGAGATATATTAATGATAAAAGCGGGTTGATTTTTTGTCAACATATTAATGAAGAGATTGCACTCAGACAGATTCATCTTCTTCTTTTTCATAAACGAAGCAATTCTTCTTGCTCTAAATAATTTAAGCTGAAAAGGATGAGCAACCATGKCTTTACTAGTGTTATACGCTACAAAATCAGGAGCAACCGAGCAATGTGCAAAAATATTGTCAGAAGAACTCGCTCCCTGCACACTCTGCAATATTGAATTAGAGAAGCCTAATATCGAGGAATTTGATCATATTATTTTAGGTGCTGGAGTGAGAGACGGAAAAATTTATAAACCAATTCGGGACTTTATCAAAAAGAATAAAGATGAGTTATTAAAAAAGAACGTGGGTTACTATATTTGTAACGAGAAGCCAAAGAAAACAGAAGAGATAATAGAGGACAATTTCACTGTTGATCTAAAAGAGGCAGCTATCCGTATTGAATCATTTGGCGGTTATAAGGCCTATGCCGCCCCAAAAGAAGGTACTGATCAACTCAAAGGAATTTTCGTAGACAGAGTAAAAGCCTTTTTTGAAAAGTTTAAGACGTAACGAAACATATCGGCCGTTCGAACCTCCCTGAAATTTGTATTCGTGCAGAAGAAACGGGATGAAGTTCAGGCGGCCTTTTTCTCTCTACTCTTCCAGTTGTCGGATTTGACTGTATTTCGTACAATCAAATCCACCTGAAAAACACTGTATTTGTCCCAGACTGTATTTCATCCAAGCAAATCACCTATTTCGCTGAAAAATAGCTTCTAACTGCCTATTTGACTGTAGCTTTTCCATTCAAACACATTGAAAATGTAAATATATGCTGTTTGAATGTACATTATCCATTCTAATCACACATCTATATGAGTTGAAATAGAAGCAAGTAAAAAATGCCCTCCACCATCTACTAGGTTTCATGTAATCAAGCACTGATTTTAAGATTAAGTCACATTCCACCCCGCGATTACGACCAAATGAATGATTACTACTTTTTTCCACATTACTTTCCCCCCTTATTATTCGTCGCCTAATTCCTTGCAAGCCAGATGCTGTATAGAGTTGATCAAGAAGTATCGCCAACATCCTGCTAAACTAGCTGCGGTATTTCAGATAATAGACAATAGCGGAGACAAGCTCTCGTTCCCTTACATATGCTAGGACATAGAAAGGWGGTTATCGTGATAGCCTACAAGAGCAGCACGACCAGTAGCAAATGGACAAAAACCAGTTGGCTCATAAAGCAAGCCGATTTAAAGAAGCATATACCCCGAACCGTACTTTTTAATAAAGATAACTTAAAGATGATGCTTTCCAAATACTCTACTGTTTTCTTCAAACCTACGGACGGTTCTGGTGGAGTTAATATTGTTCGAATTAAAAGAAAAGGAAAGGGCTACCAAACCCAGCTCAACACAGTGAAATCCCATTATTCAAGCATGAATCGTTTATACGACAAGCTTAAACGCTTTTCAAATAAACAATCCTATTTACTCCAAAAAGGCATCGATCTTGCTAAAACAAATGGTAATCCCTTTGACATTCGCGTTATGGTCCAAAAACCAAACAAAGGTTCATGGGTATGCACAGCCCTTTTCATGAAAATAGGGAAGCCTGGAAAGGTTGCTACAAACTATAATCAAGGCGGGAATATCGGATATTTTCAACAAACAATGTCAGGCGCAGGGTACGGAACAGCTGAGACTAAACGCATAGAATCAAAGTTGAAGAGATTGGGTGTATCCGTTGGAAAAAACTTCGATAAGCACCAAAAAGGGTTCCGAGAACTAGGTTTGGACGTGGCTTTGGATTCCGAGGGCAAGCATTGGATTCTCGAAGTGAATACGAGACCCCAATTCTATCCTTTGAAGAACTTGAAGAACAAAAAATTATATCGGCGCATCTTATCCTATGCCAAACAATATGGTAGATTCAAATAGTATAATTAAAAAAATATAGTAAGTTACACTCCGCGAACCTTTGATCCTGTCACGCATTCCCATCAAATCGAGTACATTAATTATCTCACTATATAATCCTTCCATCGCAGAAACACTTCTCGCACTGAACATTTATTGGGACGGTATAGTAACGACAGGTTGGAGGTATTTTACGCATGAACGTCTACCTTGATGATAAAAGACCATGTCCGCCAGATTTTTTCTTAGTGAGGACTGCCAAGGAGTGTATCGCCTTAATCAAGAATAATAAGCTCGCTACACTCTCGCTAGATTATAACTTAGGCCGCGGAAACCCAACGGGATACGAAGTAGCTAAATATATGTCTGCGAATAACGTATACGCAAATACCATCATCATTCATAGTGCAGATTCCGCAGGAAGAAAACGAATGGCAAGGCTGCTCCGAAAACATATGCCAAAGCATGTGTTGCTCATTATCCGTCCCACTCCTTCAGCCTAATCGTTGCTCAAACCCACCAAAAAACCAGCTGTAAGCTCAATAATAGAGCTTACAGCTTTATTCGGCGCATCCCCCTACATTTTTTGTTTGTTTCGTTATAAAAGTGTCAATCCTGAATAATATGGTTACATAAAAGAAACATAAGTTTTAGTCAACCAATTTGAATGGAGGTTCCTAATAGATGTTATCGCCTGAAATAAACGCAAATGAGGTATCTGGCTTACTCCGCGTAAAAGATAAAATTGCGTTCATAACCGGAGCTRGCTCCGGCATCGGCCGTGCCACTGCTTTGCTACTAGCGCAGCAAGGGGCGAGCGTTTGTCTAGTTGACCTAAACAATAACCGTAGTGAATCTGTCGAGCAGCAAATTCATCATTCAGGCGGCGAATCGTTATTCATTGATACGGATGTGTCTGATCCTGAGCGTATGCAGCAGGCTTATCAAACTGCTATTGACCACTTTGGGCGAATAGACATTATTTTCGCGAATGCGGGAATTAACGGTACACTCTCCCCCATTGAAGATTTAACACCCGAAGCATGGGACGAAACCTTGTCGACAAATCTAAAAGGCACCTTTCTAACGTTAAAATATGCGATCCCCCATATGAAGGAATTCGGTGGAAGCATCATTATAACCAGTTCTATTAACGGAAGCCGCAAGTTTTCCGGTTTTGGCATGTCTGCGTACAGCAGTTCAAAAGCAGGACAAGTCGCTTTTGCCAAAATGGCCGCACTGGAGCTTGCACGTTATAAGATCCGCGTTAACGTGATCTGTCCCGGCGCTATACAAACCAATATTGGGGAAAGTACAAAACCAACTCCTCAAATCGATAAAATCAAAATTCCAGTTGTGTACCCTGAGGGCAATCAGCCGCTAGAGCATGGGCCAGGTCAGCCAGAGCAAGTAGCTAATCTGGTATTATTTCTGGCTTCTCATGAATCGAGTCATATTTCAGGTACTGAAGTATTTATCGATGGTGCGGAAACACTTCTATAGCATCAACAAAATATGCCCTTAACCAAAAACGCCAAAAGGCTGCTGATTAATTATCAGCAGCCTTCTCTCGTTAAAGCATTACGATCAAATTCATGCGCTTTGCAGAAATCCAATCATCTTTAGACCAATCTAAACAATGCCTCATACCTTTGCGAATCAATTCCTCATCTTCCACGAGTAATAGGGAATACATGGCTGCCGCCTCCACATTTTAATTTCAGCATCGATTCTTCTATCAACAACAGAAAGCCTTCTCCCAGAAAATAAGGAGAAGGTTGCTGTGCAATCTATTATTTTAAAATATAGGAAGGAGTCTGTCCTTAGACTAGGTCGTTTCCTCTTACAAGAAGTAAAATTGATTAAGGTCTTTGCCTTCCAACGCATACCGCTTGAAATGCTGGTAGTGCGCATTGTATAGCTGACCATTCTTGGATGGAGAATACGTCAGGAACAACTGCTTTCGACTGTTGCTCGATGTATTAGCTCCGCTTTGATGCGGTGTAAAGGAATGGAACAAGATGASGTCACCTGGATTGGTCTCTACTATTTCACCGGTTAGCAGATCAATCTCTTCAATCTCAGCCTTATTCATGTTACGAAGCTCTCCTGGCTCCGAACGCAGCCGATCGTGATAGCCTGGGAACAGCTCCAAACCTCCATTTTCCACTGATGCACCATCAATAGCTATCATCACACTAATCAAGCCTTCAATCGGGAAGCCTTGCCACCAAGCCGCGTCCTGATGCATCGTGTAGCCATTGGCTCCAGGTAGTTTGAATATAAGCTTGTCTTTGAACAGCAGCGGTTCATCCGAATAAATATCACGAAGCGGAGTCAGAATACGCTCATCTTTGACCAGATCGGCAAATACAGAGGAAATATCATGCACCGGATCCATACGCTCGATCTTCACATCTCCATTCGCATAGCTCTTATGCCCGGCACGGACATTTCCGATATCCGTGTACTGATTTATCGTCAACAGCTTGTCGCTCTCAGCCTGCAGAACTTTAGCCTCTTGTTCGCTGAATACATTTCGCAGCACTAAGTACCCCTGCTCGTTATAGCTCTTTAATTGCTCATTGGATAAAATATTGATTTTTCTCATCGCGTATCTTCCCCTTCACTTTTTTCTTCTTGCTCACTTTCTTAAAACCTATAATACACCTGTAAATTTACATTTAACATGCACTAGTTTATAATTCTCCATATACTTTTTTGCATATAAATATTCGAAAAGGAGTGTCTCGGCATGACAAAAATTTGTATTATGAGGAGATACTTCAGTGAGGAAAGAAAAGAATTTATGTTGGAGGAAGATCGATATACAAATTGGGTGCTGTTAGCTGCGCAATCCGGCCGATTCGCGTTTTCCATGGATGAACAAGAAGATTCGGTTTTTCAAGAGGCTGGTTTTGGAGAGCTTGTGTTATGCCCGCCAGGCGTCACATTAAAGCGTAAAGTACTAGAGCCCCTCGCCTTTTTGTTTATTGAATTCACTTCAGAGCAAGAATGCCCCCAAGGTAAAATATTAGTTAGAGATATTCAGCGGCTGAACTCAACCTTCAACTACCTCCGCTATATGTCCGTAGATCCGCTTGACCAGCATGATGAATTCTTCAATCACTTCATTCAGGACCTCCTTTATGTAATCGCTATGGAAAAGGAGTCTTTATTGCACTATATTTCCAAAGGCAAAAAAGACCCGATCATTTCTCGGGCCTTAGCTTACATGGATAACCATGCCTTCGGTATGGAATTAAATATGCAGCAAATTGCAAAAGAGCTCGGTATGAGTGCATCACAACTTACAAGGCGGTTTCAGCAAGCCTACAACCAAACCCCGATAGCGTATGTAACTTCATTGCGACTTACGAAAGCACGTTCCTTACTCATCGATACCAATGAAACACTCGACAGCATTGCAGAACAGTGCGGCTATCAGAACGCCTTTTATTTCAGTCGGGTGTTTAAAAGCAAGTTGAAAATAAACCCTTCTACCTATCGAAGCAATTACCGTTTTTAAAGTGTACCAAGGGAGAGCTTTCGGATTTCATCAGCCGGTAACGCTTTGTTGAAGACTGCGAGCCCTCCAAGTAAGCCTGCATAGAAGTTGCCCATTTCACCGGACCTATGTACAGCACCGACAGTAAAGTCTGAACCTGTGCTGCCTCCGTCAAATAGCCCCTTGTCATAGAAATAAGGATTGTAGATTTCTCTCTCGTCCATCTCGCCGTCCAAGTAAACTTTAGCCCAGGTTCCATCATAGGTAAAAGCAACAGCATGCCACTTCCCTTTCGTGACCGGAGTCGCGCCGATCGCAGTTGACATGCACCATGGATGCCCCTCGGTTGGACCTCCCTCCACAGATACATGACCGCCGACTTGATCACAGCTTTCCCATATTTTCAAGTTAAGAAATAAGGCATACTGCCTCTTCTTCTCTGTTTCATTCCACATCCCAGCAACGGCCTCGCACTGATAATTCTCCACAGGCTCTCGTTTAATCCATGCTAGGATCGTCAACTGTGCGTCCTTCCCATGGAAATTAAGCGCCGGACACTCGTTCCGTGGCAGATTGTACCATTGTCCGTATTCCAGCTTTGCGGCATAGGAGCCAAACACACCATCTTCTACACGCTTAATTGGGCCAGTCATAGCATTCAAAACATAAGGATAAGGGCCCTGAGCTGCTTGAGATGGCCCCTCTTCTTGAAAATCCCAGAAAGAAATAATAGAGGGCTGATTCATAATAGCATCAATCTTCATCTTCATGCTAATTCTCCTCCAACTCATATGCTTAAATAGTTTTATAGCCTGCTTTAAGCCAAGGCTTACATAAAATCTATTTCACAACCCAGTAAATGTCAACTAGACTGCTAGAAGTAATAGTCGAAGACAGCGCATAATTGATGCAAATCTTTTATTAAGATTTGACCCTGTTTAATGGGCTTTGATCCTGGAGCAGCTTACGAAACTTGATAAACGATACCATTCTCCAGGGCAAAATATAACCAATTGCTATGTTCGTAATTAGTTGTCCAGATAAGAGGTATCGAAAGCAGCACCCCAAATGCCAATGCACTGCACCATTCCCAAGCTACGGCATGAACCTCGGGGCTCGCAATTAATAGGAGACTAGGTATTAAAAATACAATCGGTACGAGCAGACGAGCTTCCTTCCCCTTGATAGGCCGGTATATAGCCCGTGTTCTGCGCCATAAGACTAATACAGCAACACCAATAATAATACCGTACAATGATATAGAATCCATTAAGCTCACCTCGTCATTTAGTATGTTTCTACATTTGTACTATATGAAAATCGAGGGTTGCAGTCATAATCTCTTGTCACATTTCGAATTCGTTGAATTTACTCATTATATAAATAATGTTTTTTATAGGTTTTTACCTTCAACTATAATACTGTCATATAACTTTCCGTTAAAATTGACCTCTAGCCTCCAAAGACCAGCCTCTGTAAGCTTGATGCCTGAAGGGATCGAAGAAGTTTCCCCCCTCAAAGAACCTCCTTCTGACACATCTGATTCAAATAATACATAGCTCCGTCCTGTCACCTGACTGATTCCTTTTATAAGCAATTTTCCAGTCACTTCATTTGGTTCTCCCCAAAAATGCCAAAGCACTTTCTGAGATAAGCCAACAATTAAAGGCGCATCAGTAATTCCTATTTTATTCTCAATACCTCTAAGCGCAAATGTCATTTCATTTCCTTCGTTGTCTATGGACGGCAACTCAAAGAGAGGACTAATCTTCCAATCCCTCGAGCTATCATAAATAGAAGGCAAACTTCCAAAATCTGAAGATTCATCGAGCGTTTGGTATGCCACAATGTTACCTGTAGAATTGTATGCGATTATGCTGTATGGCTCTGATTTAGTTGATGGCAGAGTGGCGAACCAAATCCTGCTCGTAGATTTATCACCGGAAATAGTAGTCTGATTCATCTCGCTCCCATTTGCACCTGTGGAGACGATTACTTCACTGATGGAAGCGTCGAGAATCTCTCCAAATACAAGTGGAAACGGTGCTTTTCTATCTCCATTCAAATAATGCAGAGACATATAATCCAAAGCCATCGCTTTTGTTTCTGTGGTATCAGTGCTAGTTCCGTAAGCTCCGCCCCATACCCACTTCCAACCAAGCCATGTGTCCCTTACATATTCCACCCTTAGAGCTCTATTGTTAGATGGTTTACTTTCTCCAATAAACAAAAGCATACCATCATCCGTTCGCTCTCGATGAACCACTTGCGTAATTGGAGTCCCTCTAAACTTCTCAACCGCTTCTTCAGGAGTCTGGCCCAGAGGAATCCGAAGCACACCCTCTATTCCGATTGCATGAGAGCTACGTCGATCCGCAATTCCGCCCGGTAATTCATAAAGCACTGCTAATGAAATACATAACACTAACAAGGACATTACCGTTGCCGTAACACGTATCCTCAAACGAATTTTGTTGTTACCTTGTTCTGGTGCCGCAGCCTGACTTTGAATCTGCTTCAAGCGTTCATCCGAAGGCATACGTAACTCGCGAACTGGGCTGTTATTAAGCCTGCTATAAATGTCTGACTCCTCTTCAGATATGTGTTTCGACATGTTCATCCACCTCCAGCATTATTCTTTTCAGCTTAGTTCTAGCCCGATGCAAACGAGACTTGACCGTTCCAATGGAGATGCTTAGCAGCTCTGAGAGCTCGGCATGCGTTAAGCCATAATGTGCGTGAAGAATTAATACCTCGCGATAGCGCTTCGGCAAATCAAGAACCATTTCCCAGATTTGATCCGTTAGCACATCCTTAAAAAAATGATCCTCAGCCGAATGTACAGATTGTTCATTTTTCAGAAATCCAATTAAAGTAACCTTTTTTAGAAAGGCTGATTTTTGATAATTGATCGCTTTGTTGCGAGCGATTTTGAAGAGCCAAGTTTTCACTGAGCTGTCTCCACGGAACGAACCAATGGAACGAAGTGCACTAATAAAGGTATCTTGAGCGATATCTTCTGCCACATGCTCACGCCGAGTTAGGAAAAATGCATACTGCCAAACGTCGTGCCAATAATGCTTTACTAATATTTCAACCTCTGTCGCTCCGAGGCTTGTTATATTTTTAAGGTATTCATCCTCCATTTGACTCCCTCCTCTCTCTAAATAGACAATCAGTGTGGAAAAAGGTTCCCATTATGGCATAAAAAAGAGAACTTCATTGGATAAGAAGCTCCCTATCTTATTCTATAGAAGTCCCCTAGGTTCAAAATCGATTAAAATCATACCTGAACCTTCTCTTCTCTTAAAAAAAATATCAATAATCGAACCCGATGATAGCTCTACTGCATACCCCATATTTTCAGACCAATTATTATCCTTACGATCAATAAGAGTGTATTTTTCAATTTCTCCTTTATCTTTCAGCTTCTCTAACTCTTCCTGATAAAAGAATTTAAAATCATTAACATTCACAAAGGTTGAATAAAAAGAAGAGCAAGCATCTTCTCTTCCTTTAAATACCGTTCTTTCAGGAAGAGGAATAGATATATTTTTTAGTTGTTTTTCGTATATGCATTCAAATGCTTTACTTGGGAACAAATAGCTTTTCACATAGTCGTTAAATTGTATATTCCAAAAGTAAACTTGAAATAAAATAAGAATAGGTAAAGACATAATCAATAGATTTTTTGCAACTCTATTCCCTTTCCATAACTTGATAATAACTACAATGAGAATAATCAGACCAATAATCATAAATATAGTATAAGGTATATACATAATATTCCCAGCCAACTAATTATCCTCCCGACAAATCGTTTTCAATAGTCTATTATAAAATAGGCGGGTAACGATGTTTAGTCGCTTGCTCAAAGCCATACGCTATTTTGATCAATGTCGGTTCGCTGAACGCCGTACCTATGAAGGTGATGCCCTGTGGGCCTTTCGTTGAATAACCTCCAGGAGCAATAACGCCGCTTTCGGCAAATCCACCTGGGACGGTAACTGCAGGATATCCTGCTCTAGCTGATAGTCCATCACCGTCCTCGTCCCCAAGAAACAGCAGTGCATCTAATTGATATTCTTCTAAAGCAGCATCTATGCCTTGTTTGCCAGCCAGCTCTTTGTTCCTCATTTTACTAACCAAATACGCTTGCTCCGTAAGAGTTCCGCTTGTTTCCTCCGACCATAGAAGTACATCTTGCCCGTATTTTAATGCCACTTCAGCATATTGGAGATTATAGGCAATGAGTTCTTTTAGGGAGTGAATAGGCACCGTCTCATCTACAGTCGCTAAGTAGTCATTCAAATATTTTTTGAATTCATAACGCATGATATTCTCTCCCCAATCTACCTGCTCGCATGGCAGTATGGCCGGATCAATAATCGTTGCGCCTGCTTTTTTCAAAACCTCAATTGCCGACTCAAATATCTCAAGCCTAGCTTCATCCAACGAATTCATATAAAACCGCGGAACTCCTATTCTTGCTTCCTTCAAAAAGTCTGCATCCAAAAAAGATGTATAATCTCGATAAGAACGATTAGACTCACATAAAGTAACTTCATCCCGCGGATCAGACCCTGTTAAAGCTCCCAGAATAATAGCTGCATCTGTCACCGTTCTTGCCATCGGACCAGCAGTATCTTGACTATACGTAATGGGAATTATGCCGGAGCGGCTCACTAGTCCAACTGTCGGTTTAATGCCAACTAGATTGTTGTGCCCCGCTGGGCTAATAATAGACCCCGATGTTTCGGTTCCAATCGCTGCGGCTGCTAAATTTGCTGCAACTGAAGCTGCCGAGCCCGAGCTTGAACCGCCTATGAACAGCTCTCCTGGCCCATATGGATTTAGCACGAGCCCTCCCCTAGAGCTGTAGCCCGACCACATTGTATTCGACATGAAGTTTGCCCACTCCGTCATATTCGCTTTTCCAAGTATGACGGCACCCGCAGAACGCAGCTGTGACGCAACAAAGGAGTCTCTAGCTGCAAAAGAATTCGCTAATGCCACCGACCCCGCGCTCGTATGCATTTTGTCATTTGTATCGATATTGTCCTTTAACAAAATAGGAATGCCATGCAGCGCTCCCCGGCTTCCGCTTTCCACCCGTTCTGCATCTAACGCCTTAGCGTTTTCAATAGCTTCTGGATTTATTTCTAAAATTGAATTAATTACCGTATCATACCTGCTTATACGATCCAAATATAACTGTACAAGCTGCTCTGAACTTAGCCAGCCCGCTTCCATAGCGGTTTGCATACTCGTAATATCCGCTTCTATAATCCATTCCTCAAGCTTTACACTCATTTATTTCTCCCCCTCATTCATGTTCACTGCCGTATACCCACGTTATGTTTAACTATAAAGAACTGACGAAGAATTAGCTAAGTAAAAAACAAATATTAACTATATATTACATAAAAAAGGCATGTTAGGGTTTATTCCAACATGCCTTTTTTAACGTTACTTATAAAATGAGGGGGCACTTGTGGCTTCAGACAAGAAGCACCTATTATTGACTAGCGCTTTCTACAGCTTGTACATATTTAGGGTACCAATTGTTCCATTCATTTTCTCGCGACTCTATCGTCCTGCCATCAAGCAATGCTTCGATGACATCTAGACAAACATGCCATCCTGCAAGATCTCTAGGTGTATGGCTCGTCATCTGGCTAATCAATTCTTTAAGCACCAGCTTGCAGCCTTCAGGCTCCACAGTCAACTCGAAACGAACCCGATCTTCGGCCCAGGTATACTCCAAAATAGCATTAACCTCAAGTGCTGTAATCTTCATCTCCTCAAAGCTGCCATCCTGCATGTCAAACCTAATCGTTCCACCCTCGCGAAGATCATCAACCCGCAGTTCTGAAAACCATTTCGCCAGTTGTTCGTTATCCGTGAGCATAGACCATACTTTTTCAACTGAATGTCCAAGTTGACGTTCGAACTGAGCGATATATCCAGTATCAGATTTTTGTATGACAGCTAACATGACAAATTCCCCTCCTCAAGATGGCTATGTATGTATGTACTCACTCATTCACTTTCAAATAATCTCAATCATTTCTAGGCTGTTTAGGGGTTACTCGAGCGGGTCTCTCCACCCAATTTTCACGATTCATCCGTTTCACCGTGTTGATACGAGTCTCTGCTGCAGTGGGTTCTACTGCAATCGGAGCTTCGATCTCCATACTCGCACTGCTATTATTAGCCGTCGTCGCAGCTTTACTCTTGCTTCCTTCAGGAGGTCCGCCTCCACCATTACGTTTTCCCTTGTTCCAAACTCTTCCCTTACTCATGTTAACACTCCGTTTCTATGTGTATACGTATAATTGTACGATTGGTCCAATTATAAGACTTTATAAGTTTCACACTTATAATAGGC